>CAIOLR010000379.1 GCA_903859135.1 uncultured bacterium
CTCGACTCTCATTGAGTAAGCTCAAATCGGTAGGAAAACGAATACCTTGTTCTGCGACAGTAGCGTCCAATAACAAACGACCTTGGTGCGTGATAGGCTCTTGTTTCTGGTCACTGATGATGTCAGATTCGGTGCTGTCTGCTACGACCTCAGTAGAAGTCTCGGTAACGCTAGTAGGCTCGGTCAGGTCAGAGCTTGCGTTATCTCCATCTGTCGTTGGATCGACTGGCTGGGTACGGCGCTCTAATTGATTGATGATCGCTTGGTGTAACTGCTCAAATACATCAACACCCATGCGTTTTCGTATCTCTACCAATAATGACGGTGCAAATGGCGCTTGAATAGAAAAGCCTTTTAAGCCGCAAAAGTATTGTAAATACGGGTTTTCCTGGATTTGTGCGACGGTTTCTTCATCGCTGAGCTTGAGTCTATGTTTGATGATGACGGCACCGATAACCAGCCGACCCTCTTTCGCAGGACGTCCAGTACTCGCGTTGAAACTTTGATAATAGGCATTGGCGAGTTCATCCCAAGGGATACAAGCACTTAATTTAACCCAGCGATTGTTTTTATCCATGCTACGTTCAAAGGGCGCTTCAAATCCATCTAAAGTGAGCTGCGTTTGGCTATGTATTCGTATCATAAGTGCACGGGTTTTGTGAGGTGAAGCTTAATTTACATGCACTTATTTTAACATTTTTTAGCTATTAATTAATGCTTTCAATAGGTTATTGTTTATGAGTGAACTCTAAATAAGGGGCTAAGTGACTAATCTGTAGTCTAATTTCTTAGATTGGCTAAAAACTACAAAATAATAAAAATCAATGACTTATGATTTTTTTTATTAAATTATTAGCTAATTCAGATAGAGTTTTACTCTATTACAACAGCAGAAAATGAATTGTGTACAAGTCCAATACTAAACAAGTTAGGATTCGATATTATCAAGGAAATATTTGAGTGATTTTACCAAGTGAATCCTTTCAGAACAGAGCAACTTATCAGCACACGATTTGACACCACCAGACCGTTATCTGTCATAGACATTTAATCGAATTAACTACGTAAAGCGCTTTCCAAAAAGCAGTGATAGGAACTCTTAACGATAATTTTAATAAGCCTTTCAGTGAACAAATCACTTCCCTATAACACCGCTGGTAATATCCCTTTCATCATCATACGATCATTTCACCATTCATCAATCTGGTGAATAAATGACTTAATAGAGCTTGTCCCATTTGCTTTTCGTAACAATATAACTAACCTTGATTTATGGTTATAGTAAGAAGGACTGATGAAAAAAAATACATTAATACCTTGCGAAAGTCCTTTCCCCTCTGCAAAACAAGATGCAGCCTGTGTCTCCTATGATTATGGCACGCCTCAGAGTAACGCCCCATCTTATCGATTGGCATACGATGATTTTGATTTCATTATGCGTGATGAATTAAGGCCGGTGCGCTTACAATTAGAATTACTTAAACCTGAACTCGCCCAGATCGAAGAAAACATAAAAGCCACTGTAGTTGTTTTCGGGAGTGCTCGTATTCCTGACCGTGAAACTGCACTCAAAAACCTCGAGCACGCCGAACAAGCACTTCTTTTGAATCCAGATAAACAAGAGTATCAACATAAAGTAACTAGTGCCGGCCATATACTCAAAAAATGCCATTACTATGAAGAGGCCCGTAAGTTAAGCTCAATCATTACGCTAAGCAAAGATCATATTAACCAAGGTTTGACTGTCGTCACTGGGGGTGGCCCGGGTATTATGGAAGCTGCCAATCGTGGCGCTGCTGATGTTAAAGGAAAAAGCATCGGTCTTAATATAGTACTGCCAGGTGAACAAAAGCCGAATCGGTTTATTACCCCAGAGCTGTGTTTTCAATTTCATTACTTTGCCATCCGTAAAATGCATTTTTTAATGCGAGCTGTTGCATTGATTGCATTTCCGGGTGGCTTTGGCACTCTCGATGAACTTTTTGAAGCACTGACTCTTATTCAAACTAAAAAAGTAAGACAAATCCCCGTCATTCTTTTCGGAAAAGCGTATTGGGATAGCCTCATTAACTTCGAAATGTTAGTTGAAGAAGGCATCATTACAC
>CAIOLR010000380.1 GCA_903859135.1 uncultured bacterium
ATTTCCTTTCAAGCTCATGATTAGCTCATCTAATGGAGTTTCACTCATTCCATTTAAAAAAGCAATGAGTGCATGTACCGATTGGATAAGTAGAATAACAGCAATGATTTGAGCCATCGTTTTAAAAATAGAAATATCACGACTCAAAAGAATCGCAATATTAAAAAAGGCAATGATGCTAATCGTTAAGCATGCATAACAAACCAGACTTTCGGTTGGGTTGATGGCAAAAAAGACAGATATCCCCGCAAGGGCAAAAAATGTGAGGTAGACTCGGGATAAAAATTTTCCAAAGATTTTTTTTAGGATGGACTCATACCCGTGTTTTTTGTAAAAATAATAGACATAAGCCGTACTGACTAAATTAATCACAGCGAGATAAAACCACTGTGGGCCAATAATATCTACAGCTCCCCCCTCGGGTACAAAATCAACCAACAGATAAAGAGCTATCATGATGATGGGGATGAAGTTCAGATGGTTTGTTTTCGATGATGCCGTTTTGGCGATAGGAATCGGAGCTTTTCTATTTGATTTTTGCTTATTAGACATCTGGTTTGGTTGTTTTTAAAATAGATGGAGGAGCGTAAAGCTTCTATATTTAGTCCAAAAAAACAAATGATTTTAATTGCAGGATTTTCTTTAGGATATTTGTGCCCTGATTAGTACTTGGTAGTGCGTATTTAGTAATGATTATCTTATTTGGTTTATTCTTAGTTTCATAGAGATAGGTTGATATCAGATAGTAAAATTAGTACTAAGTATTGAGCTACTTAGTACTAGGTATTCAGTACTAGATACTAAAACGATGGGAAACGATTTAAATATTCGTAACAAAAAAGCATACTTTGAATATCACATTCTTGAAAAATACGATGCAGGAATTAAATTGCTGGGTACCGAAATAAAATCAATTCGCGAAGGTAAGGCAAACCTTCATGATGCTTTCTGTAGTTTTTTATCTGACGGTTTGTATGTGCGAAACATGCATATTGCGGAGTATTCACATGGTTCTTTCTACAACCATGAATCTAAACGCGACCGTTCCTTGTTGTTAACCAAAAAAGAATTAGCAAAGCTGAAAACCAAAGTGGAGGAAAAAGGACTTACCATTATCCCGCTACAAATTTTTATCAACGATCGTGGCTTTGCGAAACTTGAAATAGGGTTAGCTCAAGGTAAAAAAACGTACGACAAGCGTGAAACGATGAAAGATCGAGATGCAAAAGTGGAAATTGGTAGAGTGCTGAAGTCTTATAAGCCGACATCGTAAAATACCTGATTGTATTTTTCAAGTTCGGGTAATTGGGTTTCACTTTTGAAAATCCCGTATACTGACGAACCACTCCCACTCATAGATGCGTACAGGGCCCCTGCTTCATACAAGGATGATTTGATGTGACCAATTGTAGGGTGATTTTTGAAAATGGACATTTCGAATGAATTGTCTATGTGATTTTTCCACGCTTCAATAGGTAGTGCAACGGTTTTCTCAAGAGATTGATTAGGGATAGATAGCATCACATGTTGATATGCTTCATGGGTTGATATATGAATAGGGGGCATGATTAATACGATATAATAATCTTTGAGTGCCAATGTGATTGGGTGGAATTGATCCCCCCTTTCGGTGGCTAATACAGGTTGATTACGAATGAAAAAAGCACAATCTGCACCCAGCTGTTTTGCGTAAAACTCCATTTTTTCTAAACTAAGGCCTAGCGCGAATTTTTTGTCTAATAGCTTGATGAGGAACGCGGCATCAGCCGAGCCTCCACCCAAACCCGCACCAATAGGAATATGTTTATGTAAATGGATATGAACTGGTGGAATATTCATATCTCGATGTATGATGTGGTATGCTTTCAGACATACATTGTCTATACTATTGCCAGGAATAGGTGTGCCAGACGATGAGAACGTAAGCTTATCAGCCTCAATAACTTCTACAATGTCTTTGATTTTAATGGGAAATAGAATGGTTTCCAAAGTATGATAGCCGTCTATTCTGCGATTGATGATACGCAAGCCAATATTTATTTTTGCGTTTGGGAAAATAAGCATACTCTAGTCAGAAAATCTGTCGCAAAGTAACGAAAAACTATCATGAGCCATATGACACAGATTTGTTCATACCCTCAGGATCGTTTGAAAATAGACTAAATAGTTCCTATCTTTATTTTTACACAAGTAAACTTTTGAAGATGAAAAAACTAATTATACTATTTGCTGTTGTGGTCAATTTTGTAGGTTTTACTACAATGGCCCAAGAGGTATCCAAAGCAAAGTTTGCATTTAACGAAGAAAAACATGATTTCAAAAAAATATCTCAAGGTACACCTGTTACCGTAGAGTTTGTGTACACCAATGTAGGGACAGAGTCATTGCAAATTACTGAGGTTAAGCCCACCTTTGATTGTGTAATCGTAGATGTCCTTCCTAAAGGTGCTGATGGTAGGCCACTTCCTGTTCCTCCAGGGGGGGCAGGCGTCATTAAAATTGCTTATAATGCCAGTATCGCCGTGCCTTTCAGTAAGGGAATAACGGTGCTCTCAAAATCTACAACACCCACTAAAACACTATATCTCGTAGGTGAGGTGGTGGCTAAGTAGACCAACTAGTATATCTCAATCAATAAATTAAATGCTTTGATATCGTTAAAAGTATCAATTTAAGAATTGGGCCCCACACCTTTTGAAAATAGAATAAATAGTTTCTATCTTTATTTCCATATCAAAAAACCTGTAAAATGAAAAAAATAATCACACTGTGCGCTGTTCTATTAAGCTTTCTAGCTTTTACCGCGATGCAACCCGACAACAAACCAGAGTTTAAGTTCGACATGGAAACTCATGAGTTTGGCAAAATTCCACAAGGCACGCCAGTTAGTGCCGAGTTTAAATTTACAAATGTAGGTGTGGAGCCTCTAATCATCTCTAAGGTGAATCCAACCTGTGGGTGCACTATAGCTGATTATACGAAGACTCCAGTTAAGAAAGGAGAAACTGGTTTTGTGAAGCTTACTTTTAATGCTGCTGTCGCTGCGCCATTTAGTAAAGCAGTGACAATAGAATCAAACGCCAAAAGTTCCAATAAGCTATTATATATTAAAGGTGAGGTAATATCTCCCGATGTAAAAAAATAGGTCCTAATATTTAATATAATTTAAAAAACCTTTCCATGACCTGGAGAGGTTTTTACTTTCGTAGCATGCCGAAGATATCACTAAAAGGGCAAAATATGCCCGCTTCACCTATTCGTAAACTGACGCCCTATGCAGACCAAGCAAAAAAAGATGGTAAAAAGGTATATTATCTTAACATAGGACAACCAGACATTGAGACTCCAGAATTGATGCTCAATGCCGTAAGGAATATTACGTTTAAAACGTGGGCATACACCCCTTCCGAAGGAGCCCTGTCTTATCGAACAAAACTTACTGAATATTATAATAAACTCAATTATAATATAGGTCCAGAAAATATTTTAGTGACGAATGGCGGTTCAGAAGCAATAACTATTGCCATGCAAACCTGCCTAAATCCAGGTGATGAAATCATTATTACAGAACCATTTTATGCCAACTATAATGGTTTTGCCTGTATGAGTGATGTGGTTGTAAAACCTGTTTTATCACACATCGAAAATGGTTTTGCGTTGCCACCAATTGCCGAGTTTGAAAAACGAGTTACGCCAAAAACGAAAGCAATCATTATCTGTAACCCGAACAATCCAACAGGGTACTTGTATTCGTTGGATGAGTTGAATGAGCTTAAAAAACTTTGTTTGAAATATGATCTTTATCTGTTTTCGGATGAAGCGTATCGTGAATTTTGTTACGATGGGCGCTCTTTTGTTTCGCCGATGCATTTGGAGGGCATCGATAATCATGTGATCGTGTTGGATACTGTTTCGAAACGTTACAGCGCATGTGGCGCACGTTTGGGCTGCCTCGTGACTAAAAATAAAAATGTGCTGGCAGCAGCTTTGAAATTTGCTCAAGCGCGATTAAGCCCCCCTATGATTGCACAAATAGCAGCTGAGGCGGCAATTGATACCCCACAATCTTATTTTGATGAGGTAAACAGAGAATATACAGCGCGTAGAAATATTTTAGTGAAATCATTAAATGCCATCGACGGGGTTTTTTGTCCAAATCCTGGAGGGGCATTTTATGTGGTGGCTAGGTTGCCAATTGATGACGCCGACAAATTTTGCCAATGGATGCTCGAGAAATTTGAATATCAAAATCAAACTGTGATGATGGCTCCAGCAACGGGTTTCTATAGCTCGGCAGGAGCTGGTAAAAATGAAGTTCGTTTGGCATATGTGATCAATCAAGACGATTTGAAAAGTGCAATGACCTGTTTAGAAAAAGCATTGTTGCAATATCCTGGACGAGCAGTGATTCACCAAGTTGTCAATCAACCATAAATAGCGTAACTTTGTAGTATACAAATCATGGGGTCGACCGGAATTGACAGGGTAGAGATGAGTATGTAAGCATGCAGCGCGTTGTGAGTCTAGCGCTCTAATCTGAACTTTCAAACAACAACTGGCGAAAATAACTACGCCTTAGCTGCCTAATTTAGAATTAGATCAGCTTTTGTCCCGCTAGGTTCTGCTCTGTTACCTAGCAACTGGGGCATCGAACAATGGAGCTGGCTTGAGTTTGACGGTGTAATAACTCGAGCGAGATCAATCACCTAAGAAAGACGGTATAGGTACGTTGTTAACCTTCCCCTTTCTGACAATTAAATAACAACTATGTATGTAGAAAGCATAAGTCGTCCTATGTTTGGACGAGGGTTCGAATCCCTCCGACTCCACAAAAAAAGCCCTCTTTTCTAAAGAGGGCTTTTTTTGTGGACCAGTATTAGGCTACTGATCCTATCAATTTTATTTATTTCTTTAATGAGAATATCCCAGTTAGTAGTTCGTCATTGAATGTTCCAATGGTAGTATCTTTAAGCATTTTGTAAATACTATTCCTTATTTCTTTAAACTGACTGTGCAAAGGGCAGGGATTTATTTCTGAACATGCTTTTAAGCCTAAACCACAGCCGTTAAATAAACTATTACCATCAACAGCTTCTACAATATCGCTCAGGGGTCGACTGAGTGACGATTCATCTAGGTAAAAGCCGCCATGAGGTCCTTTGAAAGATTGGATAATTCCTTTACGACTTAGGTCCTGCAAAATTTTTGCTAAAAATGGCTCAGGAGAATCTATCCCATCAGCAATTTCTTTTATCCCAATACGGTTGCCTTTAGCTGTTTTATGTGCAATAAAAAATACGGCTCTTATGCCGTATTCACAGGTTTTTGAAAAAATTGCCATCGCTGTAAAGCTAATGATTAACAATAAAAGATAAAAAAGTATTTTATTGAAATTAAATTTTATGTTTGTATAAATAAA
>CAIOLR010000381.1 GCA_903859135.1 uncultured bacterium
ATCAGGCCAAATTATTCCGTCCCTATGAAAGATTAGATGCCGACCGCAAAAGAATGAGCGGGTTGGGACTGGGACTGGCACTAAGCAAGAACCTGGTAGAGCTGCATAAAGGTAAAATCTGGGTGGAGAGTGAAGTTGGCAAAGGTAGTACATTTTCTTTCACATTAACTAAGAAAACAAATGGAGCCTCGTTATGAAGCAAACCTATGAAGAGCTAGAAAAAAAAGTAAAAGAACTTGAGTCTCTGAAAATATCTCATTTAATTAAAAATAATGACCTGAATCGAACTCATGAGTCATTGTCAGAAATTGAAAATATTTCACAAAAAATTCTATTCTCAGCAAATGAATTTATTGAAAAAAGCCCGGAAAACTTTGATTATGAAAAAATAGCTCAGACTATTTCGGAAATATCAGGAGCCAAATATGCTGTCTTTAATGTTTTTGATGATAATGGTATAGATTTTACTTCTGTAGCCATTTCGGGCATAAACGAAATGGTTTTTAAAGCGAGCTCTATTTTAGGTTTTGAGATTATTAACAAAAGATGGAAGCATGATCCTGTTCGTCTAAAATAATATGGTCGTGACGGCCGGTGAGCGCTGATATAGCACCAAGGTTGGATTGGAATCCGGTACTGAAAACAATGGCCGCATCTTTTCCAACAAAGTCGGCAAGGCGTTCTTCTAATTCATCATGGATGTTGAGCGATCCATTTAAAAATCGGGATCCTGCACACCCAGTTCCATATTTGTCGATTGCTTTTTTTGATGCTTCTTTTATTTTAGGGTGGTTGGTGAGTCCAAGATAGCTGTTGGAGCCAAACATAAGTACACGTTTACCTTGTATAGTTACTTCTGTGTCTTGTGCCGATTCGATACTTCTGAAATAAGGATAAAGCCCCGCCTTTTTTACCTCCTGTGGCATGGTATAATCCTTCATTTTTTCTAGTAATGGGTTCATAGGCATCAATGTTATTGATTGGTTGCAATAGTCATCATAATTTACTTGATAAATATATGACTTAACTCATAATTGAATTCGCGAAGTCGCATAAGTCGTTTTAGTTATTATGCGTCTAGTTTTTTCAAATAGCAGCGACGTTTTAGATGCTGACGTGCGTCATAGTCGCCAAACATTAAATATGCGCTTGTATTATTTTCGAGTGCGTGGCTTGAAATAGCTGTTTCTATTCCATTGTCGATATAGGCTTGCATCATCTCAGAAAAGAATATAGCAGGTATTCCTTTGTTGTGGTAAGCTGGTTTCACAGCTTGTAATAGCATATCAACCTTGTTGTTCTTTTGCAATCCACGAAGTATATGTATAAATCCGAAAGGGAATAACCTGCCTTTTGCTTTAATAAATGCTTCGGAGAGAGACAGCAGAGAAATTCCAAATCCAACGACATCATCTTTTTCATCTACAATAAAACACACATATTTCGGATTTATCATGGAGAAGTATTGCTTGGTATAATATTCAACTTGTTTGTCGGTGAGTGCTACAAATCCATATAAATTATAAAAAGCTTCGTTAAGTGTAGCGAACATGCTTTTGGTGTAGGGGAGGAAATCCTTAGCACTCTTTGCTTTTATCGTTCTTAGTTTGTATTTCTCTTTTACCAAACATGCTATCCGTTTTATCTTTTCGGGTACTTGAGCCGGTATTTTTATTTCGTATTGAATCCAGTCTGCATCTTTAGCATAACCGTTTTTTTCGTAGTGTGTTGGATAATAGGGGTAGTTATATATCACAGCTTGCGTTCCTACTTCATCAAAGCCTTCTATAAGTGCGCCTTCCAAGTCCATATCAGTAAAGCCAAGCGGACCATGAACGCCAACCATACCTTTTGCTATAGCCCACTCTTCCACTGTTTTTAATAATAACGCTGACACGTCTAAGTCATCAATAAAATCAATCCATCCAAAGCGGGCGAATTTTTCACCCCAACGTTCAATAAACTTGTGATTTATTATGCCTGCTATCCGTCCAACAATTTTACCATTGTCTATTGCAAGCCAATAGTCGGCTTCACAGAAGTCGAATGCCGGATTCTTTTTGCTGTCTAAGGTGCCTTTTTCGAATGTATGAAGCTGAGGCACTCGATACAGATTGTTTTTATAAAGCGCATCAGGAAAGGCAATAAAGTTGGAGAGGTCTTTTTTAGATTGTACTTTTTTAATCTGAAGCATAGTGTTGGATGAATAGAATGTTAAGAATTTAATATCAATTTAAACAAAAGTACCTGTTCTGTAATCGTTTAAACAAATG
>CAIOLR010000382.1 GCA_903859135.1 uncultured bacterium
AGTTGTTATAACTGGATTGGGTGCGGTTACATGTTTAGCCAACACCGTCACAGAAACATGGAATGGTATTCTTAATGCCAAAAGCGGCATAAGTCCAATAGACTCTTTTAATATAAGTCCTTTTGCCAGCACTTTTGGCGGAGTTATAAGAGATTTTGATATTACACAATATATTCCTGAAAAAGATGCAAAACGAATGGATGGGTTTATCCACTACGGTATTGCTGCAGGCTGTCAAGCAATTGAGGATTCTGGAATCGAAGTCACTGAAGCTAATGCAGAGCGAATCGGAGTAGCAATAGGCTCTGGAATTGGTGGTATCACAGGGATTGAAGAGTGCTATGCAACCTACGAAAAAAATGGGCCACGCCGCATATCTCCTTTTTTTGTTCCTGGCAACATTATTAATATGATCTCAGGTAACCTTTCAATCATATACGGCTTAAAAGGTCCTAACTTTTCAATTGTTACCGCCTGCGCTACAGGTACTCATAATATTGGCGATGCTGCTAGATTAATCAGTTATGGTGATGCTGACGTCATGGTTGCCGGTGGCGCAGAGCGCTGCACAACATCTCCAACTGCAATGGGAGGATTCGCATCTGCCAAGGCATTATCTCGTCGTAATGATGACCCACAAGCCGCAAGCCGTCCTTGGGATAAAGACCGCGATGGTTTTGTATTAAGCGATGGAGCCGGTGTAGTTGTTCTTGAAGAACTGGAGCATGCTAAAGCCCGTGGCGCAAAAATTTATGCTGAATTAATTGGTTATGGTATGAGCGGTGACGCCTATCATATAACAACACCATCAGCCGGCGGAGAAGGTGCTGCAAGATGTATGAAAAATGCCCTGCGTGATGCAAAATTAAATACAACTGAAGTTGATTACATCAATGCACATGGCACTTCAACTCCAGCAGGCGACGTTGGTGAAACCCATGCGATGAAAGCCGCACTTGGCGATCATGCTTATAAGGTTGCTATTAGCTCTACAAAATCAATGATTGGTCACATGTTAGGAGCCGCAGGTGGTATTGAGGCGGTTCTTACCGCCTTAAGTATTAAAAATCAAATCGCCCCACCAACAATAAACTTAGATAACCAAGATCCAGAGTGCGACCTTGATTTTGTTCCTAATACTGCAAGAGATATGAAAATTGAAGTAGCCATATCCAATTCGTTTGGTTTTGGCGGCACTAATGGGACCTTGATTTTTAAACGTTACGATTAGGATTTAGAAGTCAAAGTCACACCTCCGCTAATGAATCTAATTAATGGTGAATTTAGGGAATACATAGAGGTAGCTGATCGAGGCTTCCAATATGGAGATGGCTTATTTGAAACAATTGCTGTAATTAATCAACAACCTGTTTTTCTTGATAGACATATCAATAGGATAAAAGCAGGTTGCTTTAGGCTTCAAATTCCTTTCCCATCTATTGACCTTCTAATTACTGAAGCTCATCAACTATCCAAGCAATCAACCAACGGTATTCTTAAATTAATACTTACTCGCGGATCAGGCGGGAGAGGTTACCGACTGCCTGATATTATCAACACCACTCGTGTCTTTAGCTTGTTTCCACCTCCAAATTATCCGGCCTCCCTCAGAGAGCAAGGCATAATTGCCC
>CAIOLR010000383.1 GCA_903859135.1 uncultured bacterium
CAGTATAAAGAGCTTGGGCACAAGTGCCCAAGCTCTTTATACTGAATTGAGTCACCCTAGAAGGTTGATATAAAAAGGTACATTGGCGAGTTGAATCTGCGTATTCTTCATTAAAAAATAAAAATGAAACAAAGTCATATTGTTTGCTATATCGTATTTCTGTTGGTGAGTGGCGTTTTTTACAGTGTAAAATCCCAACCTGTGCTAAAAGGAAAAATAGTTGACACACAGGATACTTCTCTGCCTGGTGTTTCTGTTAAAGTGGCGGGTGCAGGTGGAACTTCTACCGATGCCAATGGAGAATACGCCATTAAATTGGCTAATGGGAATTACGTTGTTACATTTTCGTACATAGGTTACAAAAGTGAGACGCGTAAAATAACAATCACGGGAGTTGATGTCGTGCAGAATATAACATTGGTATCTGCTGAAAACCAATTGGGCGAAGTCGTCGTTTCTGTAGGTAGTAGATCCAGCCAGCGTACCATCATCGATAGCCCTATCCCCATTGATATTATTGGGGCCTCTGATATTAAAAGTACTGGACAGGTTTCTTTTGATAAAGCCTTACAATATAGAGTCCCCTCTTTCAACACGGTAAATACTCCCGTACAGGATGCTACGTCTTTATTAGATCCTTACGAAATTCGGAATATGGGCCCAAGCCGTACGTTGATTTTGATTAATGGGAAAAGAAAAAACCTCAGTGCGCTAACTTACATTCAGCCATCTCCAGGAAGAGGAGAGAATGGTGCAGATATAGGAGCCATCCCCACTGATGCCATCAAACGAGTAGAGATTTTGCGAGATGGGGCCTCTGCTCAGTATGGTTCTGACGCCATTGCTGGGGTGATGAATATTATACTGAAGGACAAATTTGAATATGGGTTTGCAACATTAAATTCAGGTGTAACGAGTAAGGGTGATGGACACATGTTGGGTGTTAGTATTAACAATGGATCGAATATAGGCGAGAAGGGATATGTTAATTATACGCTCGATTTTCAACGTACAGCCATGGCTAACCGACCGGGAACTATTGACGTTGATGCCGAGATTGCATCCTATCCTGCAGCTAATCCAGCTGATATTAAGAGCTTTTTAGCACAATATCCCGATGGTAGAAATATCAATGCTGCTCCGGAAAACTCATCTACCAAATTTTTAATTAATGGGGGCTTTCAGGTTGGCGAGTACTCCGAACTATATTATAATGCCGCCTATATTTATAAGAAAGTAAATAGTTTTGCCAACTACCGTGCTCCATATAGAATAGGAGATCCCTACAATTTATTGCACGACTCGGGCAGCCCATATATCGGATTTGTCCCCACCTTTGAAGGTGATCTGAACGACTACCATGCCACAGTGGGCTTGCGTTCAGAAAGCAATGGTTGGAAAACAGACATGAGTTTTATCACAGGGGGCAATCAACAATTATATACTGTAAATACTACGCTCAACCCAACTTTGGGTGCCAATAGTCCCATCAGTTTCAAGCCAGGAGGATATTCCTTTAGCCATCATGTGGGAAATATAGATGTATCTAGGAGATTAAATGAGCAGCTTCACCTGGCTTTTGGTTCAGAGTTTAGAGTTGAAACGTATGAAATTATGGCCGGAGATCAAGCTTCTTATACGGGGGATGGTGCTCAATCTTTCCCAGGTACAGACCCCAAAAATGCGATCTTCGCTAATCGATACAATTTTGGAGGCTACCTTGATTTGGCATACGATGTGACCAAAAACTTTTTGTTAAATGGTACCGCTCGCTTGGAGCAATACAGTGATTTTGGCAATGCATTTGTTTGGAAATTGAGCTCTCGGTATAAATTAGATGAAGACCAGGTGGTATTCCGGTCTTCTGTCTCTTCAGGCTTTAGAGCGCCTTCTTTGCAACAAATCAATTTGCAGGGCGTTCAAACGACCTTTACCAATGGTACTCTTGAAAATCAAGGAATTTTCAATAATAACAGCACACAAGTAAAAAAATTAGGGGGGGCAAAACTTAAACCGGAGAGATCCATAAATTTCACTGCTGGTATAGGGCTCAATCCAATACCTAATTTTAGTGTGACGTTAGATTATTACAACATTCGGGTGAATGATCGAATTATTTTGAGTTCTAATATTGGAGCCGTTTCTCCAGCGACACCCGCTTCAGCCGGATTAAACCAAGTGTTAACTGCAAATAATGTTACTACACTTAACTTTTTTGTCAATGGGATAGATACCCGTACGCAGGGCCTTGATTTTGTGGCTAATTACAGAAATGTCGAATTAGGCCCAGGCAAACTAGGCATTAGCTTATCTGGTAATTATACACTAGAAAATAAAGTTTTAAATGTGCTCAATCCTCCTTTGATTGCGGCAGCTGATAAAACGGTGCTTGATCAAACTAATTCGGCATTACTGCTCACATCCAGGCCGAAATACAAAGGGATTGTAGGGTTTGACTATAGAATAGGCAAATGGGGCATTACTTTGTATAACACGATGTTTGGTCCAACAACATTCCATGATGGAGATAATGGACTTGATCCTAATTTGAATACTGAATTTAAAACTAAAGTAGTAACAGACTTAGGAGCAAGTGTTCAATTGATGAAAAATCTAACTTTTGCTGCTAATATTCAAAATCTATTCAATGTATTGCCAAAATGGAAATTTGTAGCACTAAATGCCATTGGACAAGCCATCTTGAATGATCCAGTCCAAGTTAGAAGTCAAACAAATGCCCTTACTTTTAATGGAAAGTATGCAACTATGACTTACAATGGCTCACATTTTAGTCAACTTGGAACGACATTTTCAGCAAGCTTAAATCTGAAATTTTAATTGCCGCCTGAAGGCTTCTCAATTAAACAAACTGCATAGGCGACCAATCCTTCTTCTCGACCAATGAACCCCATTTTTTCATTGGTAGTGGCTTTGATAGAGATGTCCTCATCACTGATGCCCACTGCATTCGCTATGTTTTGCCTCATTTGAGGGATATGTGGATTTATTTTAGGAGCTTCTAAGCAAATCATCGCGTCGATATTGCCAACATGCCACCCTTTCTCTTTCAAAAGACGAATACACTCTTGTAATAAAATTAAACTGTTGATATTTTTCCAGCGTTCATCTTCATTTGAAAAATGATATCCAATATCTCTTAGGTTTGCAGCCCCTAGCAGTGCATCACAAACAGCATGCACAAGAACATCTGCGTCAGAATGGCCATAAGCTCCCGACTGATGATCTAGCTTGACGCCCCCTAATATAAATGGGTGTTGATTTTTTAGCTGATGAACATCGAACCCAAATCCTACTCTGATCTTCATGTGTATTGTAGTGGAATAATGATGAGTAAAGTGCCTCCTTGAAGGGTGTTTCTGTATCCTTTTATTTATTACTCATGTGTTGAAATTGTTTGCTCAAGAATGGGCTCACTATTTCGTATCCTGTGCTCCGAAATTGAAGGAGATGGTGAATCGCAGTGTCCGTCCTAGCGGATTTTTTTGTGGATCAGCCAGTATGTAAGCTGCATCTAGGCCAAAAGACTGGTAGCGAAACCCCGCACCTGTTGTTAAATACTGCCTGTTTCCCAGTGTTGAATCCTCGTGGAAATAGCCCAAGCGCAGCGCAAATTGCTGCTTTAGCCAATACTCGGTTCCCAGTGAGTAGGAAATATCTTTAAGCTGGTTAGAGCCATCTGAAAAAGATCCAAAAATAGAAGAGATCACAGAACTATTTGGGTCATTGTTGGCCGTGATGGGAACAAGTAATTTGTTCAGGTCTAAGGCTAATGTAAATTTACTATCGGCATCAATGTCAATGCTTGTGGCTCCACCTAACTTTAGATTAGTGGGCAAGCTGTACCGCGTACCATTGGTCGAATAACTGATTTTAGGGCCAATATTGGATACATTCATGCCAAAAGTTAATTCAGCTGTTTTTCCAAAGAGTGTGATCGGATTTTTATAATATGCGGATAAATCAGCTGCAAATCCAGTCGCTGGTTGACGTTCTTGGCCATTGATAAACTGTCCATTGCTAAAGCTAGATCGAATGTACCGAGCTGCGATACCCATGGAAAAGTTGTCACTAAATTGTCTAGCAAAGGCAAAGTCAATCCCAAGCTCATAAGGATTGTAAAGGCCTTGGCTCAGCCCACTTGCATCCGTTAATTGAATACTTCCTAGTGAAAAATAGCGTAATGATACGCCTATCACATTTTTATCGCTTATTCGATGATAGGCAGACAGGTATGATAAATTGATATCAGAAACGATACTTCTTAGCCAGGGGGCATAAGAAAGACTAACACTTGTCGGAGTTTCAGTAAATGCCAGCTTGGCAGTATTCCAATGAATCGAGTTTGCATCAGGGGATGTCGCAACACCAGCTTCTCCCATCGCCGCTGACCTCGAATCAGGGTTAATGAGCAAAAAAGGAACACCTGTTTGAATAATATTTTGTGCTCGGCCATCACTTAGTGTTCCTTCATTGACTGTTTGAGCTCTTATTGTAAAAGGGATTAGTGTAGTCATAAGTGTAAGGCCACAACTATAAATAATATTTTTTAGCATTTTTTTAAAGATTTTTAGAGAAATGATGTGATTTTATCAAAAAAATATATTTTGCAAAAATATTAAAATAATTTTTAAATATTTCTAATATTTCGTAGATTTAATATTAGAAATTAGCCAAATTTGTTTTACCCAGTAATTTGGTCGAATGAATGTAGTACATATTTTTGAGCTGTGGAAAAAATAGTATGAAAAAAATAGTTGAGCAGATACTGCGAAACGACATTAAATCGCAGCTTTGGGCTTCGATTGCTAACTTTTTTTTGTGTAAATGCCTAAACGTAAATAGGTTTTTTATTTTTGTGTAGGATCAATTTTTAATTTGGTGGACGATAAATTGCAAAAGATAAGAAAGCTAATTTCGGTACTTTTATATTTTTTGCTTTAATTTAATAACTGATGTTACGCAGCCCCTATTTTTCATATTTATATGATAGACTATTTTTGCAAGATGGACAAAGCGAAGATTA
>CAIOLR010000384.1 GCA_903859135.1 uncultured bacterium
ACAGCGCATGCTCACAAAATAGACCTCAAAGGAAAGTCCTTGAGAAGAGCAAAATAACCCTAAATTTGTTCCCACTTGTACACCTTCAAAGTGGCTCAATTTGTCCAGATTCACTGGCTCACTTTACTCCATATTTTTCAGTACTAATGTTTATATCTGTATTTCCATGGGGATTAATGGCAATTATGTCTCTTGTTGGTATTACTCAGCTGCAGGAGTTGATTCTTGCGAATGTCGGATTCTTATTTTTTCGGGTATTCTATATAAAAGAAGAGTTTCGTGGGGTAAGAAAAAAAGAATCTAATATTCAAGTTATGAACCATGTAATTGCAGAGAAGGATGCTGAAATAGTACATCTACGTAATCTTCTTGATGCCAAAACCGAAGGAGAGAGTGGTACTGAATCCAACGACAATCATTTTGAAGAAATAGCAAATGATAGGCAAAATAATGAATTATCCAATGATATTTTTAATAAAAACTGCAAAAAATACTTAACAAAAGCTCAAACGGAGGTTGTAAAAATGGTCAACGAAGGTTTGACTTATCAAAAGATAGCTAAGATGCGCGGTGTAAGTGATAGTTATATAAGAGAGCTTATGAGTATCATTGGTAAACGATTAAAAGTAAAGGGAAAGGCAAATATTTTACTAAAATTAAGCTCCTAGTTTCTGTGCCTATTGATGTAAATAAATTGAAATGCTCACAAAAAATAAGAATATTTAATTTTAGATTAAAAAATAAAAATATTTTACTTATTTGACTGAAAAGCAGAATAATACAAATATATACCCCACATGTTTTACCCCACATTTACATAATATACCCTACATTTTACCCCACATTTTTTATCGATAAATAGCAAAAAGTAGGGTTGACAGTATGCAAAAAGTCTCACCATCTTGCGCTTGTTAATTACCTAACTCAATTTAATATGATAAACTATCAAGAACAGAAAGCATTCTATAATGAAACTACAATTCAACTAATCCAAATTCATTTATCCTCTTTTTTGATCTCTTGTGAAACAAGCGGAATTAAGCATGATGATTTTGGAACGATTATACATAACATTGTAAACGATGTTATTGATGCTTCGGACGAAGACTCACCTACACGCGAATTAAAGAAACCGTTACTCTTTTTACGTGCGTTTCAAAATTTTCTAAACGGTATAAAAGTCAATTGAACTCTAAAATAGCATGCTAGCGTTCACAAAGATGCTAGCATGATGCTATTTTAAAATTTGAGATTAGAGTCAACATCCACCGCCTCACACGTAAACCTCACAATACTATCCGCCAGATTAATATGTCGATGATCAGCAGAAACAGCAGTTCGTACAATGGTAGACAGTAAAATCCAATCCTTATTGGTACCATTAAGGTCCTCAAATCCAGATAATTCCGACAATTTAAAGTCCCGCTTATGCAACGCTCGATACACTTTATCAGCAATTGATAGTGCATTCAACACCGCATCATCATCGTAATTAAACTGTTCGACGCAGTGAATGCTGAAGGACAATCGGCCTCCCTGTATGTTTTTGTAGCCTTTGAGTTCGACTAAATGCGTTTCGGAGAACTCAATGAAGAGTGTGGGCGTTTGAAATACAGGTTCGGCATGGTCGTCGGTCAGTAGGCTATTGTACCAATGAATACGCCCAGAAACTTCGGGAATGGCCTCATTTAATTGTTTTTTGATGGTTTTGTAAGCGAGTGATAACATAATCTAGATAATTTGATTCATCTCTGTTTTGATGGTTCGTAAAATAGCCTTCTCCAAATCGGGCGTGGCATCCATAAATTGGCGTTTGGGGATGGTGATCATTGAATTTTTTCTTTTCAGGGCCATGGCCTTCCAAAAATCTGCTTCTTGATTGGTGTAGGCTGATCGTTTACCTCGGGTGCGGCCTGCTGCGGGAGCATGCTGATAATATTTCGCCCAAAAGAACTTACGCATCTTATCGGTGACGGGTACTTTACCGCCTTGCTGATGCAACTCGGCATAGGGTATTTCAGAAGC
>CAIOLR010000385.1 GCA_903859135.1 uncultured bacterium
AATACGCGTCTGCAGGTTGAGCATCCCGTTACGGAGATGATTACAGGACTTGATTTGGTAAAAGAACAAATTAAAATAGCCAGAGGTGAAGCGCTCAGTTTTGAACAGAAAGACATCAAGATGACTGGCCATGCTTTGGAGCTCAGAGTATATGCCGAAGATCCTGCTACTAATTTTTTGCCCGATATTGGAACACTACAATCGTACAAAACACCTAAAGGACCAGGTATTCGGGTCGATGATGGTTTTGAAGAAGGGATGGAAATATCTATTTATTATGATCCAATGATCGCCAAGTTGATTACGTACGGTAAGGATCGAGCAGAAGCCATTGAACGAATGACTCGAGCAATTGATGAATATGAAATTACTGGGATAGAAACAACATTAAGCTTTGGAAAATTTGTGATGCAGCACCCCGCTTTTATTTCTGGAGATTTTGACACTCATTTTGTTAAAAATTATTTTACTCCAGCTATTTTAAATAATGCAAACAAAGAAGATGAAATGATGATTGCCTCGTTTGTTGCTACCCAATTATTTGAAACTAAAACATCAACCACGATATCAAATAAAATAGACGAAGGCACTAATTGGGTAAGAAATAGAAAGAATTTTTAGGGCCGAACACCTGACCTGCTTCGACAAGACCAATGTCCAGAGCGGCGAAATAGTCAATTGATAATAGTCATTAAATAAGCGTTCCATGTTTACAGGAATCATAGAAACTTTAGGAGAAGTGACCGCTTTGAAGCAAGAGCAAGGAAATCTCCATATCACCATTAAATCTCCAATATCTGCAGCATTGAAGATTGACCAATCAGTTGCACACAATGGTGTTTGCTTGACTGTAGTGGCTTTAGATCATGAATTACATACCGTGACTGCAATTGAAGAAACACTTCAAAAAACAAATTTGGGAATACTAGTGCTGGGCTCTCTTGTCAATTTGGAGCGGTGTATGCAATTAAATGGGCGGTTAGATGGGCATATCGTTCAGGGACATGTAGATCAAACAGCGGTTTGTGTTTCGCGAGAAGTCTTAGATGGGAGCTGGGTGTTTTCCTTTGAATACGATGCCTCTCAAGGAAATGTAACGGTTGAAAAAGGATCCATCACCATCAATGGAATTAGTTTGACTGTAGTAGATTCTAAAGCAACTCGTTTTTCTGTGGCTATCATCCCTTACACGTATGAAAATACCAACATGAAGCAAATCGAGGTTGGCTCTCTCGTCAACCTTGAGTTTGATATTATCGGAAAGTATATCGCTAAGTTGGTCACACGACAAGCGTCGAAATCTCTTTAGTGGTTATTGCAATTTATACGATAATGTGGTTAAAAACTGACGTGGAGCAATTGGATTCACACTATAGTTTTCGTGAACGTAGTAGTTAAGTGTATTGCCCACGTTGGAAATTTTACCTAACAGAGAAAACCGCTTGTATGAGTATCCAGCGGATAAGTCAATAGTTGTAAAATCAGATACAGAGAATGGCAATTGTGTCGGACCACCCCCAATTGTTCTATTTCGTCCAGCGATGCGCTCGCCAACATAATTGGCAGAGGCTCCTAGTTGAAATCCTCTCAGCTTTTTGGTGCTAAATTCATAAAAAATACTTGCACTGGCTGTATGAGTAGGCATATTGGGTAAACGATCTCCAACAATATAACTACCCTTGGTATTCGGGGTTTTAGTAAATCGCATAAAGTTATAACTATAGCCTGCAAGTAGGGTTAAACCAGTCATTGGGCGACTTGACAAATCCAACTCAAGACCTTCGCTTTTTGTTTGGCCAACTAATTCTTTGAAATTAGGATTCGTGTTGAGTGTAACACCATCTTGTGCAAATTGGGCTGTTTGAGCCAAGTCATTATTGACGATTTGATAAATGGTGAGATTGGCTGATAATAATCCTTTAAAAAAATCATTCTTGGTGCCTAGTTCATACTGGTCGATCAATGATGGTTTTAATAAATTCCCGTAAATATCTTTTGCGTTATTTATACTGAATGAATTAGCATAGCTGGCAAATAACGAGGTGTTTGATCCCAATTGATAAACCAAACCCAAGCGAGGAGAAAATGCTTGGGTAAATCGGGCTGGGTCATTACGCATGATATTCGTTGCCCAGTCAGTCGTTTTCACAGGAGAAGTATGTTGATATGACCAACGTATCCCCGCCAGAACTTTTACACGTGCTGAAATACCAATTAGATCATTAATGTAAACACCAAATCGATCAGTCGGAGTTACCATCACACTAGATGGATTTATCATGGGCACATCCACTCTTGGAACATATTTATTAGGATTAAATATGTTAATCTTATCATATTTAATAGTGCTTGGGTAGCGATAATTCGTAGACAGATAGCTATACACATCGCTTCCAAGAAGTAAGGTATGTTCAAAAATTCCCATTTTAATTTTTCCAGTAAAGTTGATCTGCCCAGCGTAATAGTGTTCGTTGGTGTTTTCCATGCCTAAGAATCGTTCCCAGTCACCATCTGTATGGGGTTTTATTCCTTCCGTTGATTGATATTTGCGTTTGTATAGCTGATATGAAATATCTGCATGTAGTTGCCATCCTTGATCACAACGATGATTGAATAATGCCGATGCTGTTGCTTGTTGAGTGTGCGCATTAGACCAAGAAGCTCCTAAAAAAGAAGATCGAGGCATCTCAGCAATAACATTATCAATTGCCCCTGTGCCATAATCAGGTGTGAATTCATCTTGCAAATAGTCTCCCTGGACTAACAGTTCTGTTTTCGCACCTAGTTTGAATAATAAAGATGGGTTGATATAATATCGTTCAGAACGAACATGCTGACGGAAGCTCTTAGCATGTTCATATGTGCCGTTTATGCGGTAAGCAATCTTTGAGTTGATCGGTCCGTAGGTGTCAAAAATAGGTTTATATAAATCGTTACTTCCTGTTCGTATGGTCACTTCTAGGCCAGGCTCAAATTTGGGCTGTTTGGTAACCAAATTAATAATGCCACCAGGAGAAACTTGCCCGTAAAGAGCAGCTGTACTTCCCTTCATGAATTCTACTTTTTCAAGAGAGCTCACCTCTGGCATTGCACATGGCATCACTCTAGATCCATTTTTGAACAGATTGTCACAAGAAAGTGGATAACCTCGGAGATAAAATATTTGCCTCATACTACCTTTGGTAGATCCCAGAGAAACACCAGTTACATTTTTGACTACATCACTCAGACGTAATGATTGTTGCTGCTTCAGTCTTTCATTACCAACTACAGCAACACTTTGAGGCAGATCCAAAGGTTTAATGGATGCCTTACCTGCGTTTGTTAGACCGTGGTTCATTGTTTGAGCTCCCATGACTACTATTTCAGAGAGCCTTTTTGCATCATTCGCCAAAACAAAATCTGCTACTTCATTTTGATAAATTGAGATCGAATGCATTTGTTTTTTTCTACCTATGTGCGAAATACTCAGCGTATATGTTCCTGGTTTAATATTTTGAATCAGGTACTTTCCTCTGATATCTGTTTGTATTATTTTTTTAAGCTCTTTGATGTCAATATTTACTTTGGATACTGGAAGGCCAGTTTCATCTGTTATCTTACCACTTAAAATAAGATCATTTTCTTGTGCAATTGATTTACTTCCTGCTATTACTAATATGATTAACACAGAAAGTGTGTTTTTTAAAATGTATTTCATCTTCATTTTTAGCCTAGCTATTACAGCTGTATTGAGGATGTGAAGGTCTGAATGTAATCCGTAAAAATAAAATTTATTACAAATTTTATTTTAATCTCTTAAAAAAGTAGCTTTGCTAACGCAAGCCGTTCTATCGCTTCAATTGATTTGAAGAGGAAAGTCCGGGCAACATAGAGCATCCTGCTTCCTAACGGGAAGGACTCGCTACACAGTGAGGCTGGAAAGTGCAACAGAAAATAACTACCCCTGTGTAATACGGGGAAAAGGTGAAAACGTGAGGTAAGAGCTCACGACGGTGCATGGTGACATGTATGGTGGAAAACCCCAGGAGTTGAAAGACCAAATAGGTTCTGAATGTGGAGTTGCTCGCTCCCTTGTACTACTTCGGTAGTGCTTTCAGAATGGGTAGGTCGTTCGATCGTGTCAGCAATGCCACGACTAGATAAATGATAGAAGTTTCAATCGTGAAATACAGAACCCGGCTTATAGGCTTGCTTTTTTTGTTTTCTAACAAGCAATTTGTAATTTTTTAGTAAGAAATAATATGAAGTTTTTCTTTAGCTTATTTTTATTTTTTTTCGTTTTAAATGCTGCTTTTGCACAAAAAATGCTTGTAAGCGTTGCTGGTAAAAGGAGTAAAATATTTGAGCAAAGGCAGCTTGATGCGTCTATTTTGATTGATACCATAAAAGCAGACCATCTTTATGGTCTAGGACCAGTTGAGAATCTGCAAGGTGAAATTCTCGTATGGAATAACAATACTTTTGTAACTGCGATTGACCCCGACAATAATCCTCTTATCAAGAAAAATGTGAAGGGCTTAAAGGCTATTTTTTTTGTTTACTCAGATGTTGCCAAGTGGGATACGATCAGAGTAACAGAAAAGATAAATTCATTGCCAGAGCTTCAGAAGATTATAAAAAACAAAGCATACCAACATGGAAGAGATACGTTGAGTGCTTTCCCATTTTTACTCCTTGGAACGATTGCAAAGGGTAAAGGCCATATTATGTCTAATGGTGAAAAAGTGTTAGATGTTACTCCGAGGTTATTGAAAGAAGCAAGCCGTATTCACTTGTTTAATAATGAACAGGTTCAAATGCTGGGCTTTTATTCAGTAAAGCACCAAGGGGTTTTTACTCACTACGGTAAGTTTATTCATATTCACTATCAACTCATTAATAAAAAAAATCAAATTGGGCATTTAGATGATGTATCATTTGATAGTTCAATGCCAATAGAACTTTTATTAGCGAGTAAAGAAAATACTTTTTAAATTTTATAAAAAAGGATTGCTTATCTCCTCCAAACATCGTTATCTGAGTTAGAATCTGGGAAAACAAAATCTGGATCCGATGTAACAGAAGCTATCTCTTCTGTGGATGGGTATAAGAAAGTCCATTTGGTATTCCGTTCCCATATTTCGACAGGAAGTTTAACACGATCTATTTTACCACCTGCCATTTTGATTTCTAAAATACAAG
>CAIOLR010000386.1 GCA_903859135.1 uncultured bacterium
AACCATATTCGCACCCTCAACAATTGCTCTATTATCTTTCAATACTATTTCTAGTATATGCCCTTGTTTTCCTTTAGAATCGCCAGCAATCACTTGAACTAGGTCGCCTTTACGGACTTTCAACTTAGGTTGTGTTTTTGTTTTCATTTTTACAGAACCTCCGGTGCTAATGATATTATTTTCATAAACTGTTTTTCACGTAACTCTCTCGCCACTGGACCAAAAATACGTGTACCACGTGGTTCGTCCTGTGCATTCAATAATACAGCGGCATTATCGTCGAAGCGGATATAAGAACCATCTTTACGTCTAACCTCTTTTTTTGTCCTTACAACAACGGCTTTCGATACGGTTCCTTTTTTAACGTTTCCTGATGGAAGTGCACTTTTTATTGTAACCACGATTTTATCACCCAATGAGGCATATCGCTTAGCTGTACCGCCTAAAACACGAATTACTAATACCTCTTTAGCTCCACTGTTGTCAGCAACATTCAGTCTTGATTCCTGTTGTACCATGTTACTTAGCCCTTTCTAAAATTTCAACTAATCTCCAATTTTTGCTCTTACTCAGCGGACGAGTTTCCATAATTGACACAGTGTCGCCTATGCCACATGTGTTTGTCTCGTCATGAGCCATAAATTTGGTAGTTTTTTTCACAAACTTACCATAAATAGGGTGTTTTACCCTCCGTTCTACAGCAACGACGATTGATTTATTCATCTTGTTGCTTACAACCAACCCTATTCTTGTTTTTCTTAATTGTCTTTCCATCTTGGATTCTAATTTATTCAGAAGCGGACTCTGGCGTAACAGATGCTAGTTCGGCTGCTACTGCAGCTATTCTTGCTTCCGTCTTGCGCTTAGTCAATTCTGTGTTTAAACGTGCAATATTCTTTCTAACCGATGTAATCCGAATTGGATTTTCAATAGCAGAAATCGTGTGTGCAAATTTTAATTTGGTGAGATTCGCTTTCTCTTCATTAATCTTGGCAATAACTTGTTCAGTTGTTAGCTCTAAAATTTCTGAGTTCTTCATGTGAATTTATTTTAAATGACCAACAAAGATCTATGCTTCTACGTAATCTCTACGTACAACAAATTTAGTTTGAACAGGGAGCTTTTGAGCAGCTAAACGCAATGCTTCTTTAGCTACTTCCAAAGGAACACCTTCTGCCTCAAACAGTAGTCTACCAGGTCTTACAACAGAAACCCAGTATTCTGGAGCTCCTTTACCTTTACCCATACGTACTTCCGCTGGTTTTTTAGTAACTGGCTTATCTGGAAATATACGAATCCATACTTGACCCTCACGTTTCATAAAGCGAGTAACAGCGATACGGGCGGCTTCTATCTGGCGGCTGGTGATCCACGCTGGTTCCAGTGATTTAATTCCGAAAGATCCAAATGCAAGTTCGGCACCCCTGGTTGCTAAACCTTTCATTCTGCCCTTCTGCATCTTTCTGAACTTCGTTTTTTTTGGCTGTAACATAATATGTTT
Source organism: uncultured bacterium (assembly GCA_903859135.1). GTDB lineage: Bacteria > Bacteroidota > Bacteroidia > Sphingobacteriales > Sphingobacteriaceae > Daejeonella. The sequence continues at coordinate 1,502 of CAIOLR010000386.1, forward strand.
TTATCGTTTAACGATATTCTAAGTCTTTACTATTTTTTTCCTTTAAAACCACCTCTGTTAGCAGGGTTTCCACCACCGCCTTTGTTGTGAGCACCACGATTGGGTCCACCACCGCGATTGTCATTGGAACGTCCACCACCGCGATTATCGCCACGTCTTTCGTTTCCTGCTCCACCACGTCTGTCTGAACCACCGAAAGATGCTTGACTACCTTCTCCTCTACTTTTTACGCCAGTTGACTGACCAATATTTGGAGAAAGATCACGTTTACCATATACTTCACCTTTACATATCCATACTTTGATACCAATTTTACCGTAGGTAGTCAATGCTTCGGCTAATGCGTAATCAATATCAGCACGGAAGGTATGCAATGGGATACGTCCGTCCTTATATTGCTCGGTACGTGCCATCTCCGCACCACCTAAACGACCAGAACACATAATTTTGATCCCCTCAGCTCCCATACGCATGGTTGATGCAATGGATGTTTTCATGGCACGACGGAAGGAAATACGAGCCTCTAACTGTTTAGCAATACCTTCGCCTACCAGCTGTGCATCTAACTCAGGACGTTTGATCTCAAAAATATTGATCTGGACATCCTTTTTAGTCAATTTTTTCAGCTCTTCTTTAATCTTATCCACTTCTTGACCACCCTTACCAATCACAATTCCCGGACGAGCAGTGTGAATTGTAATGATGATACGTTTCAAAGTACGTTCGATAACAACTTTTGAAATACCACCTTTGGTGATACGAGCAGAAATATATTTTCTAATTTTTTCGTCCTCAACTAATTTATCGGAATAATCATTTCCGCCAAACCAGTTGGAATCCCAACCTTTAATAATTCCTAATCTATTTCCTATTGGATGTGCTTTTTGTCCCATTTCTCCTTAGTTAGCTATATTAGGTTCAATATTTCTGCTATCAACAACTAGTGTAACGTGGTTAGAACGTTTACGAATTCTATGTCCACGACCTTGTGGTGCTGGTCTTAATCTTTTTAGTTGACGTCCTCCATCAACAGCAATTGTTTTTACATACAATTTACTGTCCTCTGGACGCTGTCCTTCATTTTTGAACTCCCAGTTTTTAATGGCCGACAATAAAAGTTTTTCTACTCGTATTGCAGCCTCTTTGTTTGTGTATTTTAAAATATACAAAGCTTTCTCAACTTGCTCACCGCGGATAAGATCAACTATTAATCTCATTTTACGAGGTGAGGTGGGGCAATTATTTAATTTTGCTACTGCTTCCATTGCTTATTTTTTCTTTTCAGCGTGACCTCTAAACGTCCTAGTTGGAGCAAATTCTCCTAGCTTATGACCAACCATATTCTCAGTTGTATAAACAGGAATAAATTTATTTCCATTGTGAACTGCAAACGTATGACCTACGAAATCTGGCGATATCATGGATCTGCGTGACCAGGTTTTAATTACTGTCTTTTTACCAGCTTCATTCATAGCAAGAACTTTCTTTGCTACGTTATGATCTATATAGGGTCCTTTTTTTATCGAACGAGCCATTATTTTTTCCTTCTCTCAATGATGTAACGATCAGATGATTTCTTTTTGTCGCGAGTCTTAAAGCCTTTAGCTAATAAGCCTTTTCTTGAACGAGGGTGTCCCCCAGATGACCGACCTTCACCACCACCCATTGGGTGATCTACTGGGTTCATCGCTACACCACGTACTCGAGGACGACGACCTAACCAACGCTTTCTACCAGCTTTACCTAGAACTTCATTCGCTTTTTCTGAGTTGGAAACAGTTCCGATCGTGGCCATACAAGTTGCCAGAATCATCCGTGTTTCGCCTGAAGGCATTTTGATTATAGCATACTTACCATCACGTGCCGAAAGCTGAGCATATGTTCCAGCACTTCGAGCAATACTTGCACCTTGCCCTGGATTTAATTCAATATTATGAATAACAGATCCAAGTGGGATACTTTTTAGCGGCAATGAATTTCCAACTTCTGGAGGTACTACACTACCAGAAATTATTTTCATTCCAACTTTTAGGCCTTCAGGAGCGATGATGTAACGCTTTTCTCCATCTGCATAATTAACTAGTGCAATCCGAGCACTACGATTTGGATCGTATTCTATCGTTGCAACAGTTGCTGGAATATCATTTTTATCACGCTTAAAATCAATCACTCGATATGATTTTTTGTGTCCTCCACCGAGATAACGCATGGTCATCTTACCAGAGTTATTTCTACCTCCTGATTTCTTGATAGAAGTAATCAACGATTTTTCAGGAATGTTAGTTGTAACATCTGAATAATCCCCTCCTACTCTAAAACGAGTACCAGGTGTAACTGGTTTAAATCTTCTTACTGCCATGTCTTAATTAAATATTGCTATAAAAATCGATGGTTTCACTTCCCTTAAGCGTAACGATAGCCTTCTTATATTTAGCAGCATTACCTGTTACCATACCTGCTTTCGTATTACGCGATTTCATCTTACCGAATACAATCATTGTATTAACAGAGTCGATGGACACGCCGTACATCTTTTCGATCGCATTTTTTATTTCTAACTTATTTGCTCTGTGATCAACTTTAAACGCGAAGCGGTTTAACTTTTCGGTTAATTTTGATACTTTTTCTGTTAGAATAGGTTTTTTTAAAATTTCCATCTTATTTGGCAAATGCCTCCTCCAGTGTTTTAACAGTTTCTGTAGTTAACAATAGTTTACCTGCATGCAACACGTCGTATGTACTTAGTTGAGCTGCAGTAATCACTTTTGCCGATTTGATATTTCTACTTGACAAGTAGATATTATCATTTTGTGTTGGCAATACTAATAATGTTTTTTCGCCAGTAAGATTCAAATTGGTTACGAGTTGGATGTAGTTTTTAGTTTTAATTGCGTCAAAACTAAAATCTTCCAAAACAACCACGCTGTTATCTTGTGCCTTATATGTTAAGGCTGAGCGACGAGCCAATGATTTTAGCTTTTTATTCAATTTAAAGCTATAGTCACGTGGTTGTGGACCAAATACACGACCTCCACCATTGAACAATGGAGATTTGATTGATCCAGCACGAGCACCGCCAGTTCCTTTTTGTTTATATAATTTACGAGTTGATCCCGCAATCTCATTTCGTTGTTTGGATTTATGAGTTCCTTGACGCTGATTCGCTAGATATTGTTTAACATCTAAGTAGATGGCGTGATCATTCGGTTTTACCGCGAAGATCGCATCAGGAAGTTGCACCTTGGCACCTGTTTCTTTTCCTGAAATATTTATAACATTTACTTCCATCTTCCTATTTATCTACTATTACGTATGAACCTTTCGCTCCTGGAATGGATCCACTCACTACTAATAAATTTTGTTCTGGGTAGACTTTCAAAATTTCTAAGTTTTGAATCTTAACGCGATCACCACCCATTCGACCTGCCATGCGCATTCCTTTGAATACACGTGAAGGCCAAGAAGACGCACCCAATGAACCTGGAGCTCTCAAACGATTGTGTTGACCATGTGTTTGACCACCTACCCCACCGAATCCGTGACGCTTTACAACACCTTGAAATCCTTTACCTTTTGATGTTCCAACTACATCTACAAAGTCGCCTTCTGCAAAAATTTCTACAGTAACTTGATCTCCAAGTGCTTTTTCATCTTCAAAAGTTTTAAACTCAACCAACTTACGTTTTGGAGTTGTATTTGCTTTTTTAAAATGCCCTTGCAATGATTTTGTTGTGTTTTTTTCTTTCTTCTCGTCGTAAGCGAGCTGAACTGCTGAGTAGCCGTCCTGATCAACGGTCCGTAGTTGTGTAACCACACAAGGTCCAGCCTCTATTACCGTGCAAGGGATGTTTTTCCCGTCGGTAGTAAATAGGCTGGTCATTCCTACTTTTTTTCCAATAATTCCTGACATTCTTTTTTGTTTGTGTACATCGAAGCTTAGGGCTTCGCTCAATACATAGTTTAATTTCCCCTTGAAGGGACGGCAAAGATAGGGAACAGTTATTAATTTTCAAACACTTAGGAGATTTTTTTTATTAAAAGAGCATCCTCATCAAATTGAAAGCTGGAATTATGGCCTTGGTACCTTACGCACGGGAGTCGAAAGACTCCTTCTCCATGAACGAATCCGTAGAAACGCTAACGCTGAACTCTACGGGCGGACAAGCTTGCAAAATAAAAGTTAAAGTACCTAAAAATCACAAAGGTACTATCTAGGGACCGCTTGACTTAATAACATTGATCTACGGAAATACGGGAATGTTTTTGCGTGAAGGATAGTAGTGGAAAGTCCACAGAGAAGCGCAGCGTAACGAGGACTTGAAGCGGATAGCCTGACCCAAAGGGGCACGCCCACTATCAATTTGTTGTACAGCCGAAATTGGTATATCTCCCCCAAAATCGGCTTTTATAATTTTTGTACTTTTGCGACCATGACTAAAGAACAAATTCAGGATTTAAGGGATCGAGTGACATCCCTGAGGAGGCATCTTTGACATCGACAAGAAGCTAGAAGAACTCGAAAAAGAACAAGAAATAACTACTGGCCCACATTTTTGGGATCATCCCAAAGAAGCAGAAAAAGTGCTTCATGCCATTAAATCAAAAAAAACTTGGACGGACGCTTTTGGTGAGGTCAGCTCAAGTGTTGAAGATGCGGCTGTCATGTTTGATTTTTTCCAATCTGGCGATGCATCAGAGGATGAGCTGAAAGAACAATTTGAGCTTTCTTTAAAGAAAGTAGAGGAGCTGGAATTTAAAAACATGCTCAGTTCAGAAGAGGATCAATTGAATGCCGTGATGCAAATAACAGCTGGTGCTGGTGGTACCGAAAGCTGCGATTGGGCATCCATGTTGATGCGCATGTATATTATGTGGGGCGAAAAGCACGGGCACAAAGTGACCGAGCAGGATTTTCAAGAGGGAGATGTGGCTGGTGTAAAATCGGTTACGATACAGTTTGAAGGTCCGTTTGCTTATGGGTATCTCAAAGGAGAAAATGGGGTACACCGATTGGTTCGTATTTCGCCTTTTGATGCCAATGCCAAACGACATACTTCTTTTGCATCCGTGTATGTATACCCCTTGGTAGATGACACGATTGAGATTGAGGTGAAGGATTCGGATATTGAGTTTGAGACCTTTCGTTCGGGTGGTGCTGGTGGCCAAAATGTGAACAAGGTTGAAACGGCCGTTCGTTTATATCATAAACCTTCGGGGATTATCATCAAAAATCAAGAATCCAGATCGCAATTACAGAACAAGGAAAATGCGCTCCGTTTGCTAAAATCACAACTTTACGAAGCAGAATTGCGCAAGCGAATGGAAACTACAGCGGCCATCGAGGGTAATAAAAAGAAGATAGAATGGGGATCGCAAATCCGTAATTATGTATTGCACCCTTATAAATTAGTCAAGGATCTGCGAACGAACCACGAAACGTCCAATGCACAGGCTGTTTTAGATGGGGATTTGGATGATTTTTTGAAGGCGTATATGATGGAGTTTTAAGAGAGGGCCTCACACCGACCCTCTCCTCTGGACATTGAGCTTGTCGAAATGGAGAGGGTTGGGGTGAGGCTCTCAAGCAAAAAAATATGCTCCTCTTTAATTAGCTGCATAGATAGAGGAAGTCAAACTCCCTTAATTCAGTTTCAAGACTCTAGCCATTCATAATATTTACGCAAATTTTCATTTTTATGTAATAACTTTTTGAAATTTTCCTCCATCATTCGCATGCCAGCCAGCCCCCAAGTAACGTTCTTTGGCTTGTATTGTGCCCAATCTCCACCGCCAACACTCCAGCTCCAAGGTGGTGTACATGGGACAAATACTGACCCTTCTTTCTTCCAAAACTGAATATATTCACTCACTTCATTAAATTCCCGATGACGATAAACCCAGCGCAGCTCAGCGTTTGTAACAGCTCGCTGTTTTAAACCTTCAGAAGGATAACTAGTCGGTCCTCAAAAAGGAATCAAGTATCACATTATTAACAATTTACATTAAAATATGTGTATAAAATTAT
>CAIOLR010000387.1 GCA_903859135.1 uncultured bacterium
ATTTTAAAAGCATTTCATATAGCTTTTAAAATAGCCACTAAGAAAAAAGGGATGTCTTCATTAGAGCTAAGTCATGAATTTGAGTTACGTCAAAAGACATGTTGGGAGTTTAAATGGAAACTGCAACAGGCGATGGAAAGTAGTCTGAGATATCCATTAACAAGCAGGAAGTGCATTTTTATTTAAAATCAAAGAATTACTCTAACCTCAAATCAATATATTATGAAAAAGTTAATAAATCGCGCTTCATTTAAGACCGGCGATATATTTATGGACTATAACAATCGTCTTTTAAACAACTCGCCCAAAATGCACCAGATATTGGCTGGAAATGCCAAATATTCAAGCTTTACGGGCGGCGGGCTTATAATCTCGGATACACACTGCATGTATGTAGAAGATGAGGGTGTGGGCCGCCTAACTATAGGCCCTATTTCGGCCAAATTTAGCAATAGTGGTGAATATCGTATATTTCGACCTAAAGAGTCATGTTTGGCAGAAGAAATAGTAGACCTAGCACTGGAATTGTATTGGAACAGTAATATCCAATTATCTGGGCCAACAATGTCTCAACAACAAATAGGCTTAGGAGAATTTTTGTGCCAATCACCAGCACGCATGCGTACAAAAAACAACGCTTTACAGCCCAAAGCCCTCACTGATTTCCAGGCTGAATATGACGCTATGCTTGCACAGTCAACAGAAATTGAGCAATGCATACAAGCACTTTACGAAGAGTTTGAAAAGAACCCAGAAGCAGGTATTATGAACAAAAAAGAGTTCGTAGATGAAAAATTGAAACAACATCTAGGTCGACTAACGTCAACAAGACCCAATACTGAAAAATTTTCATCGGCGAAGTTTATAACATGGGTCACTCAGGCTGCAGCTGGGGCCCTACACAAAAACAACCCCACGATATTTACAAATGCAAAAGCTGACGTATTAAGCATCCGAGATAGCGAAACAACTCCTGCTCTCTTAACAGAAGTACTCAAACGAAATGAACATTTAATTGAATTTAAGAGTGAGGAATCCCCTCAGAATCCAGTACATCGACCATCGAGGATTGTTGATATCGCAGCTACACCAATGGAAGTGAACAAAGCAAATGTAGAAAAAACGGCAGTGAGGGAAGCAGCAATAAAAGCAGCGAAACTCGCGGAAGAAGAGGCTACAAAATGGGAAGAAATAGTAAGAAAAGTAAGAGTAGAACGAGAAGAAGTAATCTCAAAATACGTAGAGGCACATCGCCTAGCAGCACAGACAATGGAGCAAGTACGAAATCCAAGAAGTAATATAATGCAGATTGGAAATGATACGAAGTTTATAATAAAAAAAATAAACACAAACAAGATGCCACTCTTCGAAAAGATGAAACATCATTTAGGGTTCGAGACAAAGCGCTCAAAAATGCATTCAGAAATGTGGGCCAATGCGCAACCAGAGCTAGATAAAGCAATAATAAACTCAGTCAAAGGATATAATGACCTATCATTCGCGATTAGTGAATGTAATGACTGCTTGCGAGAAGTAATAAATGTAGCAGTAAAAGCAAGAACGACAGCTATCATCACTAAAAATGAAGAACAAGAAGTCAATAGAAGATACCCTCACATCAGTAGAAAAAAATTATTTTATGAAGCACTAGGACAAAGAAAGGAAGCAAAAATTGGCGAACAAATGCTAGCAGATTTGAAACGAGCAAGGAATGATGACTACCCTAGAGCTCCATTCCACTTTGACACCGCCTACGAAGCTAGCAGTGCGGCTAGGGAACGTGAGGAAGTACGCGAGACAGCACGTAAAGCAGCAGATAAAAAAAAGGCAGAACCACCTCAGCAATACCATAAATATCTAGGTAGCTTTCGCTAATTTAACGGATATGTCTCTTCCCATGACGAGAATAATTTTCACAAAAAATCAGCAAAAGCAGAATTAGACGAAGCACAAAATAATTTATCATTAGCAAGGGCAAAGTTAAAAGAAGCAACAAAAAGGTTAGAGATAGCAAAAGCAGAAAGAATGCCAATGGGTGTGATGGAAACACCAAAAGTTTTCACAATGATGCCTTAATGGCATTGGAAGCAGCAACCGCCTCTATCTATTACAGGGAGTAAGATCAAGTGTATTGTGGATGGCATGAAAGCTAGCTTAGAAATAATAAGCGATGACCTAGACACGATAGGTGCTAACATCACAAAATCATGCGATGCTGTTAGATATGAGATTGTAAAACAAAGATCAGCCCGTCATCGCACAAACTTATGGGGGGAATTTTAAAAAAAGTGGTTTAATTATATCAAAACACGAGACAAACTTTTCGCAGAGTCACACGGTTGTATGATCAATCTGTACCTACCAAGCTCATTCTCTTTCGGAAAGGGCTGGGGGGGGGATAAAAAAAAGCAGATTTGTCATACAACCAGTCACACCATAGAATAAATTTGTGCTTAGCTTTGCAAATCATTTTATACAATGCTAAAGGCATATGATCACGGAAGAACACATACTCAATGCCCTACGAAATGTAGAAGATCCAGACCTAAAAAAAGATCTTGTCACATTAAATATGATTGAAGACCTGCAAATTCAGGACAACAAAGTTCATTTTTCAGTCGTGTTAACAACCCCTGCCTGCCCCATGAAAGCCATGTTGGAAAATGCCTGCCGAAATGCAATTGCACATTTTGTGAGCAAGGATATTGAACTATCGATCAACATGACCTCGCGTGTAACTACGCGCGTAGATCATCATTTATCTACCATCAAGAATATTATTCTGGTAGCATCAGGCAAAGGAGGAGTAGGGAAATCAACGGTGTCAGCAAATCTGGCACTGGGCTTAGCTAGAAAAGGTGCAAAAGTTGGCTTAATTGATGCCGACATTTATGGCCCATCCATTCCCATGATGTTTGGTGTGGAAGGAGAGCGTCCAAAAACAACGGAAACAGAAGAAGGAAAAACAAAAATAGAACCTATCGAAAAATATGGGATCAAACTAGTATCCATTGGTTTTTTTACGGATCCCAACCAACCTGTGCCATGGCGTGGACCCATGGCCTCAAACGCCATTAAACAATTATTTAACGATACAAACTGGGGTGAGCTAGACTATCTAGTGGTCGACCTGCCACCGGGTACAGGCGATATACATATCACGATTTCTCAATCCTTTCCAATAAGTGGGGCAGTCATCGTCACTACACCACAAAATGTGGCTTTAGCAGATGCACGCAAGGGCGTTGGCATGTTTCTAATGGACAGCATCAACGTTCCGCTGTTGGGAATTGTTGAAAACATGGCCTATTTCACACCACTTGAGCTTCCTAATAACAAATACTACATTTTTGGTAAAGATGGAGGGAAGCTTTTAGCCACCCAGTTCAATGTCCCTTTCCTAGGAGAAATACCCCTACTGAAAAGTATCAGTGACTCTGGTGATGAGGGAAATCCTATCATCTTACAAAATGAGGACATCATCGAAAAAATATTTATAGGATTAGCAGAACAAGTAGCCCAGCAGATTGCGATCCACAATGCAAAAAAATAATTGCATACCTTTGTTATATATAACGCCGCATTATGAATTTGTTGGAGAAAGTAGAAAATGCATTAGACACCATCCGCCCATATTTGGAAACGGATGGAGGCAATGTTACTATTGAAGAAATAACACCAGACCATGTTGTTCGTCTTCGACTGCTAGGCTCATGTGGGTCATGCCCAATGAGCGTGATGACACTGAAGGCAGGAATTGAACAAGCAATCAAAAAAGCTGTCCCCGAAATTACACGCGTTGAAGCCGTCAATCTGACTGACGTAGATGCCCCAGGTGCCCTAATGCCAGAGCGCTTACATTAATTTAGACAAAGCGCAAACATACGCTTAATGCAGCGTAACACACGTTTAGTACACTTTGATACCCTTGGATTATGCGCATAAGCTTGTTCATTGTACTTCTATTTTGCTTTACGTGTGAAATTTGTAAAGCACAGGATAAAAAACTAGCCCAATTTTCTGGAATTATCACCACTCCCGATAGCAACGTATTCGTACCCTACGTAACGATCACCAACAGAACAGCATCTCACCAAACACATATGGCAAATTATAAAGGCTATTTTTCTTTTGTTGTTTGTGAAAATGACACACTAGTCTTTACCGCTGTTGGATACAGGCCGATCACGGTTACTATTCCAAAAAATCTTCCTGATCAACGCTACACGATTATGCTCAAGATGGAACAATTAGTTATTAATCTACCCGCGGTAAGGGTGTATCCATGGACTAGTATGGATGAGTTCAAGAAAGAATTTATGACCATGAAAATTGCAGATGATGACCTAGAAATTGCGAAAAAAAATTTATCACGAGGGAATTTATCCGCTCCATACACGGCACTACCAAGAGATGGGATGGAAATGCAAGGATTTAATTTCAAAGACAGCCATACTAGTTTAGTCAATAAAAACATCAACCAACGAGATGCGAATCCTTTATTTAATCCGTTTGCATGGAAGAGCTTTCTAGAACAAATTTTTCAGGGAGATAAAAATCGTGGTAAAAATTAATGTCCTCACCACTTCGACAGGCATAGCTGTCCATAGCATATTTGAAGTTTATAACTCCCGAAAAGGGGCATATGACACCCTATTTATCCCTCCATCTTTTTAGTCGCAATTAATTATTTTCACCCCATGATCCACATACAAACATTCACCTTTAATCCTTATCAGGAAAACACCTATCTGCTGTATGATGATACACTGGAGTGCGTGCTCATTGACCCAGGTATGTATGGTCGCGAAGAACAGGATGTCATCCTGAAATTCATCGCGGAACATAAATTAAAGCCTGTATTATTGCTAAACACACATTGCCATATCGACCATGTGTTGGGAAATAAATTTGTATATGATACCTATGGCTTGCTACCACAGTTCCACCAGGGCGAATTGCCTTTATTAGCCGCTGTTGTTTCATATGCCCCGCAAATGGGTTTTGAATATGAAGCATCTCCTATTCCAGAACAATTTTTAAAAGAAAATGATATTGTTTCCTTCGGAAATAGCGAATTAGAAGTGCGCTTCGCTCCTGGACACTCGCCTGCTCATATCTGTTTTTATAACCAAACAGATCATTTTTTGATTGGTGGTGATGTCTTGTTTTACATGAGTATTGGTCGTACGGATTTACCTGGTGGAGATTCTGATCAATTAAAGCGAAGCATACAAACTCAATTATTTGTCTTACCCGAAGATTGCAAAGTTTATCCAGGACACGGACAGCCAACCACCATTGGTTTCGAGAAACGAAACAACCCCTATTTAACAGCGCTGGTAGGTAACTAAGCAGCAAGCCAATCTCTTGAGTGCCATTGAAGAATAAACACAACAATAAAAAACTAAACAAATCAAATTGAGCCTGTCATTCTTCATTGCTAAACGATACCTATTTTCAAAAAAATCGGCTAATGCGATCCACATCATATCTGGTATCTCGATGCTGGGTGTATTTGTGGGAAGTGCCGCACTGATTATACTCCTCTCTGCCTTCAATGGATTTGGAGATTTGACACTCTCTTTGTACAACAAATTCTCATCCGAACTCAGGATAGAACCCCTTACCGGGAAAACGTTTGATCCAACGAATCCTTACCTGCGCACATTAAAGAGCGATCCTCGCATGATTAACTATTCCGAAGTATTGCAAGAAAAAGTGTTACTACATTATGGGAATGTGCAATGCATTGGTCTGATTAAAGGAGTAAGTGATAATTATTTCAAAGGCAAACCATTGGATCATCTCTTACTCGAAGGCGAATTAACATTGAAGAACAAGGGGCTTAACTTTGCGATCATTGGTTCCGACATCCAAAATCGCCTATCGATCAATATTAAAGATGACTTTCAGCACATCGAAGTATACGCTCCTAAAAAAGGTGTCTCCAATTCGACAGATCCCAGTTCGGAGTTTAGCACGCGAGCCATTCACCCCATCGCTGTATTTGAACCTCAGCAACATGTTGACAATATCATCCTCGTTCCACTCGATTTTGCCCGCGATTTACTCGACGAACAAAAACGGGTTTCAGCTATCGAACTTAATTTAAAACAAGGTATCTCTATTGACGATTTTCAAAAAGAGATAGCCGTCAAATTAGGTGAAACCTTTCAGGTCAAAAACCGTGCGCAACAAAATCAGCTTTTATACAAAATAATCAATTCGGAGAAGTGGGCCGTTTTCTTGATCTTGACATTTGTCCTCATCATCGCTATTTTTAATATCATCGGCTCATTAACCATGCTGGTGATTGATAAACGCAAAGACATCGCCGTTTTAAGTAGTTTGGGTGCCGATAAGGCACTGATTCGAAAAATATTTTTTATCGAGGGAATGATGATTGCTATGATCGGTTGTATTCTGGGCATGCTCACAGCCCTCCTCATTTGTTTGCTGCAACAGCACTATGGCTTTGTAAAAATGGGCGCAGCAAATTTTTTCACAGAAGCATATCCTATCTCATTGAAGGGATCCGATTTCGTCCTCGTTTTTGCGACCGTTGCCTCCATATCCATCCTAGCTTCGTTGATCTCATCTCGACTAAGCATTCAGCACACCCAAAATCTCTGGGAGGATTTATAAATATCGATTAGGGGCCAAATAATTCTTCACATAGTCGGCAACTCCATCCTCTAAGCTGAAAAATGGGAACGAATAGCCAATCGCTCTTAACTTATCCATTTTTGCTTCGGTAAAGTATTGATAGGTATCGCGAATATCTTCCGGAGTGGGGATAAAGGAAATGGCTTCCGACTGATCCATCGCATGAAACGTATTTTTCACTAAATCTAAAAATGTACGTGCCGTGCCCGAACCCAAATTATACATACCCGAATCTTTGCGATGATGCATCAAAAAGTAGAGCACATTGACGACATCTTTCACATACACAAAATCACGCATCTGCTCACCATGATTGAATTTAAGGTTGTGCGACTGAAATAATTTCATGCCACCTGTTTTAACTATTTGATGATAGGTATGAAACACGACCGATGCCATGCGGCCTTTGTGATATTCGTTTGGTCCATACACATTAAAAAACTTTAATCCCGCCCAGAAGTACGGTTTGCGCGCTTGTTTTAAAACCCAGTTGTCGAAATCATTTTTGGAATCACCGTATGGGTTCAATGGCTTTAATGAGGGGATTTTGGTTTCATCATCGTCATACCCATGCTCGCCCATACCGTATGTTGCAGCCGAAGAGGCGTAAACGAAGGGCAAGCCAAACTCGACACAAATATTCCAGATACTTTTAGAGTAATCTAAATTCAAACGATTCAATAAATCGCGATCGAGCTCCGTCGTATCAGTACGCGCACCGATATGAAACACGAATTGGGTATGCAGATGATTAACCGTTAACCAGTTCGGAAAATCATCGCGATGAACTTGCTTTGAATAGATTTTACCTTCTAAATTTTTGCTCTTGTTGGGATTGGAGAAATCATCCACCAACACCAAGTCGAGATAACCTTCATCGTTCAATTTTTGGACCAAACAACTTCCAATAAATCCAGCAGCACCTGTAATAACAATCATAAATGGGTATCAATTTTAAAAAAAATAAGCCCCACAAAGATAAGTATTCAGGTTCAAAATTGTGTTTTTGTCTGAATCTGGATGTATAATAGCTAAATTCTTAAAGCGGCTTGTCGTTCAGTTATTTTTCGAACTCTTTGTCAGCTGAGATTGTTATGGCTATTGGATTTTAAAGCAAAGTAGCAATCGATAAGCCTCTCATTGATTAATCTGTATAAAAATTCCAGGGAACAATCATGGATTTGTCTTAACAAACCGTTCTATTTTTGAGACAAGTTGGTTGGCTATTTTCAGCCCTCTAAAATTCTTACAAGATCATTATTGATGTAGTACACCTCTTTGCCATCCTGTTTTACAGAAAGAATTTTTCGACGGGTTAATTCCGACATGTATTTTGTTAATGTTGTACGGCTTGTACGTTTTAAAATCTTGCCGATAGTTGCTGGTTTAATATATGGTTGCGTAAATATTATTTCGTTAATTTCTTTATTATACCATTTTAGTTCTGCTTTAGCGTAATCAAGCGTAGCCTGCATTTGTGATAGAATATCGTCTATAATGCGATTCGTTTGACCAGCAGTTTGTTCTACACCTTGAAGCATATAGATTATCCATGGCTTCCAGGAGCCTCTTTGCGTGATAGCACTGAGGTTATGATAGTAATCGTCTTTATTTTGTATGATGTACTTGCTTAAATAAAGCACAGGATGGCTTAACAGACCCTTATTGACCAAATAGAGCAGATTTAGTATTCTTCCTGTTCTTCCATTTCCATCACTGAAGGGATGAATTGCTTCGAACTGGTAATGTGCTATTGCCATTTTTAACAAGGGGTCTGTATCGGTATCCTCATTTAAATACTGAATTAGGTTATCCATTTTTTCTTCCACAATACCTTTACCTCTTGCTGGTGTATAGATCACTTCTCCTGCACGAAATTCGCTATTTCCACGTTTGATAACTACCTGTGATTGTGGGGGTCTAATATCTTCTTTCGTGTTTTTGATTTGTTGATAAACCTTAATAATGGATTTTAAATCAATTATTCCTGTTTTATAAATAGTGTCATATCCTGTCCACAAGGCTTCACGATATCTTAGCACCTCTTTTGTATTTGGATTTGCTGCCGCTTCGTTTACCGAATCCGATATGGCTTTGTATAGCTCATCTTCGGTAGTGAAAATATTTTCTATCTCTGAAGAACTTTTTGCCTCTTGCAATGATATCGTATTGGCAAGCATACTCGGATTAGGAATACGGAGTATGTTTTTATTCAGTTCTGCTAGTGCCCTGCTAGCAGTCCCCCAGATTAAAAGTATTTCCTTATCAATTACATCACTTGAAGGAGGCAATAGAGGTAGGTTATTGTATGGTTGTGTTCTATCGAAAGGAAATTTTTCAATCATGTTCATTTTTTGCCATTTACTGGACATGATACAAATATATGTTCATTTTTTGATCCCTGCACACATCATGTTCAATCTTCAAAAAAAATTGAACATGATGTCAAATCAGCATTGTGAAACTTTACAGCTTATAATAAAAAGCCCATTGCAAAACACTTTGGGCATTTTATCTTTCAAGTGATTTTACATCCTAAAATCCTTGCCTCTTCTTTGAGCAAACTCACGCATGCTAGGTGAGAGGGATCAACAAAAAAAAGACGATATGTTTTTTGCACCTACGGATTCCCATTATTATGGTATTAATCATTGGATTGTAAAGTACACCTTCACAACCATGCCCAATTGGAGCCCAATTAGGGGCAAAAAAACATGATCAATCCCCTGCCAAATCTATTGGTTGTTTTTTTAAAAATTAAATTTATATTTG
>CAIOLR010000388.1 GCA_903859135.1 uncultured bacterium
AACGTGATAAGCCAGTGGCCGTAGTTTTTCCCAAACTTGACAACAAATAATCTGTGTATAAATCTCTAATCTTCGCTTTGTCCATCTTGCAAAAATAGTCTATCATATAAATATGAAAAATAGGGGCTGCGTAACATCAGTAATTAATATATTTTCGTGGTTTAAAACTATGGAATTGTATTCTCTTGTTCCTGCCATCACTGTTTTGGCATTAGCTGTTATTACGAAAAAAGCACTGGAACCACTTATTGTAGGATGCGTAGCAGGCTACATCCTATTAACCTTTCTTAAGCCCGAATTAGGGTCATTTCCTGAAAATTTCATCCATGGTCTCAAACAAATTATTGCCCAAAATCCGAACAGTGAACTAATTTGGGTGATTTTAGTTTGTCTACTATATGGTTCATTTGTTCAATTAGTGATATCATCTGGTGGAGTAGACACCATTGGCATATACAGTTGTCAATTTGTGAAAACAAAAAAACAATCTTTAATTATGACCTACTGGCTAGGTTTTATCTTCTTTCTAGATGATTATTTAAACGCTCTGGCTGTTGGAAATACAATGAGGGGTATTGCGGATCAGTTTCAGATATCTAGAGAAAAGCTAGCCTACGTCATCAGTTTAGTTTGCGTTCCTATTACGGTCATTATCCCATTGTCCACGTGGACCATATTTTATGGTACACAATTAATTAATGCCAACGTTATAGATACCAATAACCCCATTCTTGCTTTTATGTACACCATACCTTATAATTTTTCTGCATGGATTTCTTTGCTTTTTGGACTCCTAGTCGTATATGAGTTTGTTCCCAATTTTGGTAAAATAAAAATCGCAGAAAAACAAGCAGAGGATAGCAAAAGCAAAACCATTGTAATGGATGATCCTAAACGTATTGAAAATAAAAAAGGGAAAATATATCATTTTGCACTTCCACTATTCGTATTGATTTTCTTCACCATCTTCCAATTAAAAGACTGGCACACCTTAACGATCTATAACTTTCACGATAATATTGATGCGCTAAGAGGTGTCATGGTCGCTGTAGCATTTACATATGTATTAAACTGGGTTACGGGAGTCATGTCATTTAATCAAGTTTCCAACAATTTTGTGAAAGGATTTGAAACCATTGTATTTGTTTTGGCTATACTAACCATGACATATTTATTAAAAGACATACAGAGTAAACTCGGATTTAATACATTCGTTGAGGATGCTCTAAAGAGTATTCTATCAAAAAAATTCTTACCAATGATCATTTTTATGTTTGTTGGTTTCATTAGTTTTTCAACCGGTTCCAACTGGGGAGTATATGCAATTTTAGTTCCTGTGGTATCTGCTTTGGCTATTTCAGTTGGAGCCAATATTTGGCTGACGCAAGGAGCCTTAGTAAGCGCTACCGTATGGGGAGCCGCCGCTTGTTTTTTTTCAGACAACAGAGTGCTCACAGCACAATCAACACAAACTAATATGATGTCTCATGCAGTTTCACAATTTATGCCTCAGCTCATTATCTATGCCCTTTCTTCTATTCTATATCTAATTTTTGGACTTCTTTAAATAAACACGCATGCTAATCAATAAAACAATATTAAACGGAGAATTCACGTTTCGAAACGCCGAAATTCAAGATGTAGCACAAATGGAATATGTACAATCGCAATGCTATCCAACACTATCTGAAAGAGAAATATTCAAAAAGCATCACTTTGAAAATCACATCAAGCTGTTTCAACAAGGTCAATTCATTATTGAAAATCAAGAAAAAATCATTGTGGCCACTACCAGTACATTTCTTTGCCACTTTCCGACACATGATCATACATTCTTAGAAGCTACCGACCACCTATGGCTAACAAAATCGCACAAAAAAGATGGGGATTGGATGTATGGAGTCGATATGGGTGTACTTCCAGCATATCGTGGGAAAGGGTTGTCCAAAGAACTATACAAAGCCCGACAAGAAATGTGTAAAATACTCGGGCTGAAAGGCCAAATTACGGTGGGAATGACCATCGGCTACGGAAAATTAAAAAACCAATTATCGATCGAAGCATATTGCGAAAAATTAAAAAACGACGAACTCACTGACCCTACTGTATCTGCCCAAAAAAAGGCTGGATTTATATGGATCAGACCCATCTTCAATTATCTTACCGACCCAGAAGCTGGCAATGCCAGTATCCTCATGTATTATCCACTATCAGATAAACATAAATTCAATTTTCAAAATGGAAACATTCATCTTATCTCAAATTAAAAAAGTCACAGAAATTCCTGGACCAAAAAGTAAAGCAATCCTTGAAAGAAGAGGCAAATGGGCGAATCCGAAGAACTGGAGGCAGTA
>CAIOLR010000389.1 GCA_903859135.1 uncultured bacterium
ATCATATTAATTTAAATTTGAATTTGGTTTTTTTGAAGAAATAGTAGGTATTTGTACGTATATTTTTTCTTGCTAGATAGTGAAACAATGTTGTGGTGATTTAAACCATGTTCGTGGTTTAAGCAAATGGAGAGATGGTAACAATGTCCTTTATGCAAGGTGTATCGAACATGTTTGTCTATTTTTTTGCCAGCATTATCGGTCACGTAATTGATAGGGTTATTTATTCAAAATGAAATAGGGCATGGTGTAGGATATTTTATCACCGAAGTCATTGCCTAAATTGCTTTGGGATTTTTAGCCTCTCTTTTGGTGATGTGGTTCTCACGTTATCGCGAGTTTAAAGCCGATGCTGGAGGTGCCATTATGGCAGGAAGAGATAATATGATTAATATCTTTCGTGAATTGAAGCTTGTTTATGAGTCATCCGCCTTTAGAAGTGCGTATTATTACATTACATAATAGGCGTTGAGCTAAGATGGTTTTGTTTTGGAGATGCTAACTGTATTGTGTTGATCTAATTGTGGGTTAGCATTTGATGGTAACTCGTTGATATTTTTCGATAGATAAAATAAACAAGGTTATCGTTTATGCAACAGCCTTATTTACCTAGGATTATTCCTCCAGAGTTGCAAATACTAGCAGAGCTGGCACTTGATTTAAGATGGACCTGGAGTCATGCCAGCGATATCTTGTGGCAAGCTATTGATCCTGTTATTTGGGAGCGAACCCAGAATCCTTGGATGCTCTTGCAAAATATCAGTAAAGAACGTTTGGAAACTCTGGTTCATGATCAAATATTTCTGGATCAACTTGAGGAATTAAAGCGGGAGCGGGCACAATACTACAGCCAAGATGGTTGGTTTCAGTGTGAATATCCGCAGTCTGAAATAGGTACTGTTGCCTACTTTAGTATGGAATATGGGCTCGGTGAAGCCTTGCCGATCTACGCAGGTGGGTTGGGCATACTGGCAGGCGATTTATTAAAATCTGCCAGTGACTTAAATTTGCCATTAGTTGGGGTAGGTCTGTTGTATCAGCAGGGTTATTTTCGACAAATGATTGATGCGCAGGGCGCTCAACAAGCATTTTACCCTTACAATGAACCGGCCAGCTTACCTATCCGACCGGCATTAGACAAACAAGGTAATCGTTTGACTATTGTTGTGGAGTTGCCTGCGCGTGATTTGTTTTTGCGCGTTTGGGAAGTTCAGGTAGGGCGTGTTTCTTTATATTTATTGGATAGTAATGACCTGATGAACAGCCCAGTTGATCAGGCTATTACTTCAGAATTGTATGGAGGTGCTTATGAAATGCGTTTATTACAGGAAATTGTCTTGGGTATTGGTGGGTGGCGAATGCTTGAGGCTCTGGAAATAATTCCAGAAATTTGTCACTTAAATGAAGGTCATGCTGCTTTTGTGACGTTGGCACGTATTAGTTCTTTTCAGAAAAAATATTGCGTCTCTTTTGAAGAGGCTCTTTGGGCTACGAGAGCGGGTAATATATTTACTACTCATACTCCGGTCAGTGCCGGTTTTGATTGTTTCAGTTCAAAATTAATTCAACAATATTTGAATGTTTTTGTACAGGCGTTGGGAATTTCCTTTAATCAGTTTTTGGCGATGGGGCAAGCATCTGCAGACCCTACAGATGAATTATTTAATTTGACCTATTTTGCTTTGCGAACTTGTGCGACGGTAAATGGTGTTAGTCGTTTACACTGCCAAGTCAGTCGACAATTGTTTTATCAACTCTTTCCTCATTGGCCCATTGAGGAAATTCCGGTGGGGTATGTGACCAATGGTGTCCATGTGCCAACTTGGGATTCCAGTTTTACCGATGCCTTATGGACTTCGGTTTGTGGTAAAGGGCGTTGGGCAGGCAAAATAAATACGCTACGCAGGAAAATAGAAACCATTGATGATGATGTTTTATGGAGCTTCCGAGGTGAAAGTCGTGAAAAACTGGTTCGTTATATTCGACAACGCACTATCGAACAATTAAGGTTAAGACAAGCGCCGGAAGAAGAGCAATTATTAGTACAGAATATTTTCGATCCGAATATCCTCACATTAGGTTTTGCTCGCCGTTTTGTAGAATATAAACGGCCTAACTTACTACTCCAAGATCCTGATCGTTTAATACGTTTACTAACGAGTAATCACTATCCCGTACAATTGATTATTGCCGGAAAAGCGCATCCAGCTGATAAAGAAGGGTGTGAACTTGTTCAGGAAGTCAATAATTTTGTCCGCAGGCCTGAAGTTCGAAAACATATGGTATTTCTTGCTGATTACGATATGGCAATGGCTCAGCACTTTGTGCAAGGCGTTGATGTTTGGATTAACACACCAAGAAGATCTTGGGAAGCTTGTGGGACTAGTGGTATGAAATTGTTGGCTAATGGTGGTCTTAATCTTTCCGAGTTAGACGGTTGGTGGGAAGAGGCTTATTCACCGGAAGTTGGCTGGGCTTTGGGTGACGGAAAGGCACATGCTGAATCAGGATGGGATGCCGTTGAAGCAGATGAACTTTATTGTTTGCTCGAACAACAGATTATTCCAGAATTTTATCAACGTGATGAGCGGGGCATTCCTTTACAATGGGTCTCTCGTATTCGCAAAAGTATGTCAATCTTGGCGCCAGAATTTAGTAGTAATCGAATGCTGCGTGATTACGTTGAAAATTATTATGCACCAGCACTCAAGCAATATAGACAACGCATTGATAACAATGCACAGATTGCCAAAGAATTGGTTGAATGGCAAAAACAGTTAACTCTTCATTGGTCAGGCATTTATATGCAAAATTTTCAGATTGAATTATCTGAAGCGGGATTTTATGCAACGCTGCATGTCTATCTGGATGAATTAGCGATTGACTTCGTGAAAGTGGAGATCTTTGCAAATGGCCAAGACAATGATGATTTTTTTTTACAACCCATGATGCGTAAAATGGCCTTGTCGGGAGCGGTTAATGGCTATATCTATGAGGCCATAGTCCCGGAAAATCGTCCATTTGAACATTACACACCACGGATTGTTCCTCATCATGTGTATGCCAATATTCCTAGTGAAGAAATACATATTAAGTGGTATCGCTAAAACGTATTAAAAATATTAAGATTCTGCTTGGTGGATAAAAATCGAAAAACATATCAAATCGCAGCTTATCCAATACTGTGAAACAATATAACAGTTAGTCTGTTTCTGGTGGTTTGTCTATTAAACTCTCCAAAATAAAGCGAAAAAGTTCATCTCTTTTTGGGTGAGTAATAGCTTAATGAGAT
>CAIOLR010000390.1 GCA_903859135.1 uncultured bacterium
GTAAAACAGCTTATATTATCTTTATAATCCTAAAAAATATTATCAAATTTCACCAATTTTGGCAACTTTAAAATATGTATTTGTTTTCAAATGTGCTTCAATTTAGCTTAAATAGTAATTTTAGTCAACTTGATTTGTGAAATAATGCACAATGCAAAGTATTTAAATAAAGTCATGTAATTTTACATATCTTTATTTAAATACTTTGCAAATTTTATTTACTTTTGATCCATGGATGAAAATATTTTCCTGAATGAATTTTATAAAATGCTTTCCCCAGCTGATGCCTGGGATGGTGAGGCTAACTCTATCAAAGAAATCTTTGAGGCGCGTCTAACCAAGCATGGAATCACACAAAACCAAGCAGAAAAATTGTTGAATATGCAGAAACGTTCGTTAGAGGGTATCCTTGACGGTTCTGCCAAACGGGTTGATGTCATTAACCTATTAAAACTGGGGCAGTTTCTCGGTTTGGAAATATCCGCTTTATTAAAATTGTTTATTCATGATTTGCCGCAGGATATCGTTGTAGAACTAGAGGATGCAAAAAAGAAATCTTTTATTTTATCCAATTTCGATATTAAAAACTTGGCAAAATCTGGTTTTTTAAATACGAAGACCGACTTTAACGAGATCGAGAGAAGAATTGTTGATTTTTTCGGTTTAAAATCCATCTTCCATTATTCCAATAAGCAGATTATACCCGCATTTAGCAAAACAAAGAAAAGTGAAAGTACGTTAATGCGAGAATTTTGGGTGCGCTCTGCCTATGCACATTTTGAAAGCCTTAAAAACCCTAACATGTATGACCGCAAGCAGCTGGTCGATTTGATTGGTAAGATACGGCCTTATACGTTGAATCTCGCTGGAGGACTCAAAACAGTAGCTCAAGCGCTATATAACATAGGCGTTACTGTGCTTTACCAGCCACATCTTTCGACTACACATGTCAGAGGAGCAACTTTCGTGATTAATGGCCAACCTTGTATCGCCTTGACCGATCTTAATAAAAATTACGCGACGATATGGTTCGCCCTGCTGCATGAATTACACCATGTTTTGTATGACTACGATGAAATTCAAAATAACGTATTTCACTTAACTGGAGAGGTAGACCTTTTCTTATTACAAGAACATAAGGCAGACGAATTCTCGCGTAATTATTTTTTACCTGCTGACAGGGCCAAATTTATATATAAGTACATCGACAATCAGTTAATAGTGGGCAACTTCGCTCAAGAAAATCAGGTACACCCATCCCTGATTTATAATTTCTATTGCTGGGACATGGATGCCGCAGGTAAGGGTAACTATTGGGCTAAATATAAACACCATCAGCCAGATATTAAACTCGCATTGAAAGACATTAACGTTGATCCCTTTGATAAAAAGAGTGTTGACCAAACCGTGCAATATTTAAAAGAACATATTTTCAATATTTAATCATGATAGAGAAAAATAAAGACGAAGCACAGAAAACAGCAAAGGAACTGGCTAATGAGCAGGAAAAATTGGACATTTTAGCTCGTGCAAGTAATGTAAAAGGCCAACAACTTGTTATCAGCCCATCTGGCGGTGTAGAACGTGAAAATGAACTCCGTCAATTTGCTTTTGGCAATATTGAAGACCCTGAAAAAAAATTCAATGTCTATTACAAAGGCATCCAAAAATTGCTACTTGCCCACCTTCCAAAAGGAAAACAAAATAAAGCTGCAAGGCGCTTTATTTATGAAGAAAAAAACACTTATTTGACTCGTGGAAAACGTATTAATAGATTTGGTATCCGCGGTGCCGACAGTCGGATGGGCTATATCGTCGACGCAGAAGAAATGCTTGAGGTCATAATGGTCTGGATTATGCAAAATGGAACTATGGTAGACCTATTCAACAATTTGCGAGACTTGAACATTGCCAAAGGTTATGGAAAAAGGAATTTTTAAATTAGATTTTGCCATTTGTTTCCATCATGAATGATCGAAACAAATGAACATTACAAAATATGAATGTTAGATCTAAAAAAGATCCAACCAAACTATAAACTGGCGAGGGCCGTCAAAAATGAATCTTTTAGATCTAGAAGTATTAAAAAAGCGAATACTGCTTCGGATTCACAGGCTGCTGCTTTTCGGCCAATTCGCGTAACTCCTTTTTGTAGTTGATATTCAAGTAGCGCGAAAATGTACCCATGCTAATATAAAAACAAGGATAGATCACCTTACGATAGGTAGCAGCCATGGGCACATCAGGTTTGCGCAATTGCTCGTACAACTCACACACAGCCTTTACTTTTAGAAGATGATTTTTTCTGTTATATGCCATTGATTGTATTGGTTAAATAACCTTTTTCCACGTTTCCACAATCCCCACCCTTGTTTTTTTATATCCCTGCTCACGTAAATGTTTCCAGTAAGTCTGAAGCTCCTCATTCGATTTACATTCCTGTTCGCGTGTTTTGCTGTATCCATTGGGAAAATGCCATTTAGTGGTTGTCGCATCGGGTGCAGTCATCCACTGGCGTAATTCATTGATACGGGTAACTAGGCCACTAATATTTTTTGGCGATGCCCACCATTCATTACAATCAAAGTAAGCGGCTACAATTTTCTCGAAGTCATCATCATTTGTTAGTGGCAATTGCTTTAACAAGGCTCCTTCTTTGCCGCTCACCAGATAATTGTTGCCGTATTTCTGTTTATAAGCCCCGCAAAACAAAGCCACGCGTTGCCCACCCTGCTTTGAATCCGACGAAACCAAATTCAAGCCTATCGCCGCATAATCAAGCGTATTCACATTACTGAAATTGAATTGCAATACCCGCTTAATCTCGGCTTCCTGAACCGCGTTTAAAGGCTTTTTAAATTCGTTTGAAAAGCTCTTTAAAACCCCGTTTTCGTAAATGAGGATTAAAGAACCTTGTAGCTTTTTAGATGCGAGTATTAGTTTTTCCATAATCTTAGTATTCAATTGTCCGAACTATGATTCTTTTGATTTATGTGATTAGCAGAATTTTCATCCATCATATAATCACATAAATCAAAAAAAAATCACAAGAATCATAGTTTACGCCGCCTTCACCGCCAAAATCTCTTTAATATCCACGCTATAGCCAATCAATTTCATCAATTGACTCAAATCAGCACTCGGATTCGCAA
>CAIOLR010000391.1 GCA_903859135.1 uncultured bacterium
GGCAATGAATTTTAAGCGAATAATGAACATCTTCAAAAGGAAGATGGCCTTTTTATTCCATTTTTTTCAAGACTTATTCTTTTCTGCCTGCACTTTTTTTTATCCCCAAAAATTAAAAATCACTTTTTGAGGACCGACTACTTAGTCGATCGAGAAGATTCTTTTCTATGCTTGACTAAGTAGAAAAATTCTAAGGATAGTTTGGGAGAAAGAAGATTTTTTATCTGAGAGGGTAGAAGTTTTATATTCTCCTACGACATTAAAAGGTATTCTTCCACATCATACTCTCGACGGGACGCGTAGTTTTATTATTGTATTTGGCATTGCCTTTGGTATTGTATCTCGTTTCAATATCACCTTCTACAACAAAGTAAATCAGTTGTCCAATGGGCATACCCGCATAAATGCGCACGGCCTGCGTGCATGAAATTTCAAGTGTCCACGTATTGCAAAAACCGACATCTCCTTTTCCGGCAGTGGCATGTATATCAATACCCAAACGCCCTGTACTTGATTTACCTTCTAGAAATGGTACATGTTGGTGTGTTTCTGTGTATTCTACCGTGACGCCTAGATAGAGGGTGTTAGATTGTAAAACAAAGCCCTGTTTCGGTATTTCAAAATGTTCAATCTCATTGTGTGTCTTCGCATCCAGTACTCTACTTTTGTAAGTTGCTAGATATTTGCCTAAATGTACATCATATGAGTTGGTTCCCAGGCATTCACGTTTAAAAGGCTCTATAATAATAGTCCCTTTTTCAATCTCTTCAAGGATTAGTTTATCGGAAAGTATCATGAATAATTGATTGCTTAGTTTAAAAAATGATATTTAAAATTTGCGGTTCGAAGTTTGTAAACTTCGAACCGGCATGATCATAGTCTCTTTAGACTAGCACAAGCAAGTTACGCTTACAATAGGTGAGCCCACTTTTGGAACCAATCAATGTGGTATAGAAGATGTTTTCTAAATTAATTCTTTACTAATCCACTTGCTCACTGTTGGAGCAACGTAGTTTTTCATTTGTAACAGTAGATCATCTATGTCATAGCTAATAAGGAGCATCTTTTGATTAACCTCTTTAAGAAAGCCTTTATCAACCATCGTTTGAATTAATTCATTTAAGGAGTCGAAAAAGCCATCTGTGTTTAAAATGGCTATTGGCTTTTTATGAAGACCAAGCTGTGCCCATGTTAACATTTCAAAAAACTCTTCTAATGTTCCGAAACCGCCTGGTAGGGTTATCGCTCCATCAGATAATTCATTCATTTTAGTTTTTCTTTCATGCATTGTATCAACAATAATCAACTCTGTTAAGCCTTCGTGAGCAACTTCCTTCTCCCTTAAAAAATCGGGTAATACACCTATTACTTTGCCACCCTGACTCAGCGCTCCGTCAGCAACAGTGCCCATTAATCCAGTATTAGCACCTCCATATACAAGTTCAATTCCCCTGTTGGCTAATGTTTTTCCAAGTAGATAGGCTTGGGTTTCATATATTTTGTTTGTTCCAAAACTGGATCCACAAAAAACAGTGACTCTTTTCATTTTCTGTATTGAATTTTAAATTTATTCTACCGTAACAGACTTCGCCAAATTTCTAGGCTGATCCACATTACAATTTCTCATAACAGCGATGTGGTATGACAATAACTGTAAGGGTATTGTTGCCAATAATGGTAGGAAGGCTTCATCCGAATTTGGAATTTCGATGGTATAGTCAGCCATTTTTTTGACTTCCTTATCTCCTTGAGTAACAATTGCAATGACGATGCCTTTACGCGCTTTTACTTCCTGAATATTGTTAATTACTTTTTCGTATGAAGAGTTTTTTGTTGCAATCACGACAACTGGCATTTCCTCATCAATTAAGGCAATTGGTCCGTGTTTCATTTCTGCAGCGGGGTAGCCCTCCGCATGGATGTAGGAAATTTCTTTGAGTTTCAAGGCTCCTTCAAGAGCCACAGGGAATCCACTTCCTCTGCCAAGGAACAGAAAGTTTCGAGCATCCGTAAATTTAGCGGCAATCTCTTTAATGCGATCATCTAGCTCGAGGCATTTTTCTACCAGAGAAGGGATATGGTCCAGTTCAGTTAATAAGTGTACAAGTTCAGATTGTGTGAGTGTACCACGTTGCTGTGCCATGTAAAAAGCCATCAGCGTGAGCACAGTCACTTGCGCCGTAAATGCTTTGGTAGATGCTACTCCAATTTCTGGGCCCGCATGGGTGTATACGCCGGCATGCGATAAACGGGGAATAGAAGCACCAACTACATTGCAAACGCCAAATATAGTAGCACCTTTTTCTTTTGCAAGCGTGATGGCGGCCATGGTGTCAGCAGTTTCGCCAGATTGTGAAATGGCAATCACCAAATCTTTTTCCGAGATGATTGGATTTCGGTACCTAAACTCAGAAGCATATTCAACCTCAACAGGTATTCGGGCATACTCTTCAATTAAATATTCTCCAACTAAGCCTGCATGCCAAGACGTACCACAAGCGACAATAATGATACGATCAATATTTTTTAGTTTCTCAGCATACTCTTTAATCCCTCCTAATTGTACATGCCCTTCGGATGGATAAATGCGTCCACGCATACAGTCTCTGATAGAACGAGGTTGCTCATTGATTTCCTTTAGCATGAAATGATCGTATCCCCCTTTTTCAAGCATTTCGAGTTTAAGCTCTAGCTCTTGCACATAAGGTGTTTGAATGATATTGTCGATGCTTTTAATCAGTAATTCATCGCGTTTGATGTAAGCGATTTCATTTTCATTCAAATAAATGACATTCTTGGTGTATTCCACGATCGGTGTAGCATCGGATGCTATAAAGTATTCTTTTATGCCAACACCTAAAACCAGTGGACTCCCTTTTCTGGCAGCTATCAACATATCGGGTTCATCAGCACTCATGATCACGATGGCATAGGCTCCAATAACCTCATGCAAAGCAATTCGGACAGCCTCCTTCAAATCTAGATTGGTTTGTTCTTGGATGTCGTCAATGAGATGTATGAGCACTTCTGTGTCGGTATCGCTGCTAAAGGTATGCCCTTTGGAGGTCAAAGCTTCTTTTAGGATGGCATAATTTTCAATAATGCCATTGTGGATAATAGCCAATCGGCCATTTCCTGAAGTTTGTGGATGTGAATTTCGATCGGAAGGTTCGCCATGTGTAGCCCATCGGGTATGTCCCATTCCGATGGTGCCACTGAGATTTTTGTTCACAGCAGCCTCTTCTAATTCGCTTACTTTACCAGCCTTTTTATAAATGTTGAGTGTTTGATCAATGAGGGCAACACCTGCACTATCATATCCTCGGTATTCCAAGCGATGCAATCCTTTGATGAGGATAGGCCAAGCTTCACGATGGCCAATATAACCTACTATACCACACATAATTACATATTAGTTAAGATGATTGAAAATTAGTTTAAGGTGAATGGACGAATGTAAAACATGCTAAATAATACCTCGAAAAACGATTTTAATTTGTTTTAGTATAGGTCACATTCAGTTTCATTTGGTATGGGGAGTTACTATTTGTTCCACTACCTATGACAACTCTTTTTGCGGTAGTGGCACTTGAACGCAAGGCTGAGGTTCGCGATGCGGTAGAGTCTGCTACTGAAATATAGGTGTTGTATTGCTTTGACTTTCCATTTACCAAATCTTGTATATAGGACGTGATGATAAAGTGATACTTCCCATCATTTTTACTATAGAATCCACCAAACTTCCCATCATTTTTACTATAGAATCCACCAAAATTGACATCCGATAAAGTTCTAGAATCTGCGATATTACAGTCTGGCACAAATTGTCGTTGACCAGCAATGTCTGTTCGGTATAAATACAAACGGGGTGCGGGGGTAAATATGGTGGGATCGTTGCCAGACGACACTGGATACGTAGATACCACTAACTCCGCCTTATTGATGGTGATATTGCCTTGAGCTTTTAATGGGCTTAAGTCGGGGAAATTAACTTGTGTGCGAACTCCAGCCATGGGTTGTACAAAGGTATAGTTGTAAGCGGTAGATGGGTTACTCAATTGTGTTTGAACTTCGGTTCCTGCAAAGTCATGGCTAAATGCAGCTACTGATGGGTTTGCGTTTGTAGCTTGTATCGGAAAAGCGACATACTTGACTGTGGCATCAGCTGCATTGTGATAGTATAATTCTAATTTACTTCCCCCTGTAATTAAATCAAAAAATACAATTCCTCCTGTTCCCGTTGCGGGTGTAGCTTTGAGGTATAAGCCTCTGATGAAATCGTCAAAGGAATCATTGCTAAGAAAATTGGTAGCAGGTGCATTCAAAAAATTGGTATTGATAAAAGATGAATTTATCGGGATGCGAATATGGGACGGAAGTGTTACGGGAGTACCAGCCACACCTGCTACAATTGGCTTTACTCCAGACACATTGCTACTATTCAGATTGATTTTACATGTTTTGGTTCCAATGACGATTCCTGATTGAGCTGTATTGTTCGTATTGTAAAGATTGGAGGTTGATACGAGGCGATTGGCTAGTTGGTAAACATCAAAGGTAAACTGAGCATTGGGGTCTCCATGGTATTCATTTGAATAGTTTAATACTAACACTGCCGAGTCAAGTTGGGGTGCTGTACCAAATGTGAGGTTGTTACTTGGTAGATTAAGAGACATCAAGAGGTTTGATGTGGTCGTACCAAATAAGGGATCGGTTAAAGCACCAACGGGGTACTTTCCTAAGGCGTTAGTTGAAATAGGGTCGTTGTCGATAACCGTTGTGGTGGATATAGCAATGGAGCTTGTGAAAAAACCATTTACAGCATCTTGAGGATTAACCACTAGGCCTACACTATTAGGCTTTTGGCACGCACTAAATAAAAAAAGACTTATTAACAAGGTTAATAAGTCTAATTTAAATATATTCATAATTTTATTTTATACTAATTTTAAGCTAGAGAAACTAGCTCTTCGTTTATTATTTCCTCGTAAAGGTTGTAATAATTTTCAAAATCTGAAGTAGAAGCGTATTCTAAAAGAGGTTTATTACTTTTTTTAACAAATTTTGATACTTCTGGATTGATTGGCTCGCTTCCATAAACTACAGCGTCTGAATAGCTGATCGCTCCATTATTTAGTGCACAGCTATCAGCGGCAGCAAATAGTTCGGTGTCTGCGTTAGTCATTCCATTCATGACGGCTTTGCTGGCAAATTTAGCACCCAGTGTTTCGTTTAAGCTGTCCTCGTAGACGGAATAAACGACTTTTGAATTTTTGTAGGTGGGGTCGTCTTTGTAAATAGTTTTTAGATAGGTGGGGACTAAAGCACTCATCCAGCCATGACAGTGTACAATATCTGGAGACCATCCTAACTTTTTCACCGTTTCTAGAGCCCCTTTACAGAAGAATATGGTGCGTTCGTCATTGTCCTCGTAAAACTTATTGTCTTTATCTCTAAAGACAAATTTACGTTGGAAATACTCCTCATTGTCCAGAAAATAAACTTGCATGCGAGCTGCTGGGATTGATGCCACTTTGATGATCAGTGGATTGTCATTGTCATCGATCGTAATATTTAATCCAGACAGGCGGATGACTTCATGTAGTCGGTTCCTGCGTTCATTGATGTTCCCAAAGCGAGGCATTAGGATGCGGATCTCTAGACCTTTTTCCTGCATCGCTTGTGGAAGCTTACGGGTTATCTCGGCGATACTAGTTAGTTCCAAGAACGGAGACATCTCATGGGTGATAAATAGAAGCTTCATTTTTGTCATCTCCAAATTAAATTGTTAAACAGTAAGAAATTGTTTTAAATAGTATGAGGATACGATGTTAATAGGAACACAAATATACGCATATTTTTGCAAAAAAACTAGGATTTAAACAAGCTTTTTTGGTTCTCTTTAAGTAATTGCCCATTTTTGGCAATTCATTTAATTGATTTCAGGTTTTGTTAGTCTGTAAAACACGTTTAGCTTTAGGTTCAATTTTATCAAAATTTTATTCTGCTGATCAATCGATTGGTTTTGTGCCAACGATGGGGGCTCTTCACGAAGGACATTTGTCGCTCGTTGAAAGAGCTAAGCATGAAAGTGATGTGGTAGTTTGTAGTATTTTCGTTAATCCCACCCAGTTTAATGATCCAAAAGACTTAGAAAAATACCCGCGACCAATTGAGCATGATATTGAACTCTTGGAAAGGGCAAATTGTGATGTCCTCTTTTTGCCTGAAGTGGAGGAAATATATAGGGGTGACGATAAGTGGGCGATTGATCTGGATGGGTTAGATAAATTTTTGGAAGGGGAAATACGTCCGGGGCATTACCAGGGCGTGACTCAGGTGGTGAAAATATTGTTTGATATTGTTGTGCCCACAAAAGCGTTTTTTGGACAAAAGGATTATCAACAACTACTTGTAATCAGTAAAATGGTGTCTAAGCTGGGGCTAAATGTTAAACTAGAGATGTGTCCCACCGTAAGAGAAAAGGATGGGCTCGCAATGAGCTCTCGAAATATACGCTTGTCGGAGCTTGAACGAAAAAATGCGCTTGCCTTGTATCGGGCATTGCAGCTAGCACAAAGCGAATTCTCGACTAAATCTATCCAGCAGATAACAGCGGATGCTACCCATTATTTAGAGATAAGTCCGGGTATTGATTTGGAGTATTTTCAAATATGTGATGGTTTAACGCTTGAGCCCATAAGGTCGAATAGAGGATCTAAGTTGGTTGCATTGGTGGCAGCACGGTTGGGGCATACGCGGTTAATAGACAATGTTATTTTAAAATCGTAAGGGCAATAAAATTTTTTGCCGTAAATCTTCTATCTCTTTGCTCCAAAAATTACTAATATTGCAAGATGGTTATTGAGATTTTAAAATCGAAAATTCATCGTGCTAAGGTTACACTTGCTGAGCTAAACTATGTCGGTAGCATTACCATTGATGCCGATTTAATGGATGCAGCCAATATTATTGCGAATGAAAAAGTACAGATCGTTAACAATAATAATGGTGCTCGTTTTGAAACCTATGCTATCGTCGGAGAACGAGGTTCTGGGACTATCTGTTTGAATGGTGCTACCGCGCGTTTGGTACAAGTTGGTGATATTGTTATTATCATGTCATACGCTCAGATGCCTATCGAAGAAGCAAAAAAATACGTCCCCCTCCTCATATTTCCAGATGACAATAATAAACTGAATTATTAGTCTGAAAACTTGAAAGTATCCATTTATTCCATCCTAAAATATGTAATTATGCTCGGTATCGGGCTTTTATTATTGGTGGTGGCTTTTCATGGACAGGATTTTGATCGATTGGTTTCCGATTTAAAATCAGCAAACTATTGGTGGGTGTTGGCCTCGGCGTTTGCGTGCTTAATCGCACATGTTTTGAGAGCTATGCGCTGGAACATGTTGATAGAGCCCCTAGGAAGAGGAACTCCTACTTTTAAGAATACGTTTAGTGCGGTGATGATTGGTTACTTGGCTAACCTAGCTTTCCCCAGAATGGGGGAGGTTTCGCGTTGTGGAGTGATCCATAAAACAGATCGGATACCTCTTAATCAACTCATCGGAACGGTGATTACGGAGCGTTTGATTGACTTATTGATGCTGATTGTCATTGTTGGTCTTAGTATTTTATTGCAATACAAGTTAATCTCAAGCTTCCTGTACGAACGTTTGCTACTCAAGCTGGGTGATCACGTTAGTTACGTCTCTATTCTTGTTTTTGCTGGTGTTCTATTGGTGTGCGCGCTGCTCGCGCTGTATATTGTTTTGAAAAAAAAACATTGGGGTTTTGTTAAAAAAATGCTTTCTCTGTGGAGTGGGTTCAGTAGTGGGTTGAGTTCAGTTAAAAAAATACGGGATAAAAGAGGGTTTATCTTATACTCTATTTTAATCTGGTTTTTTTATCTTCTCTCTACTTATCTCTGCTTCTTTACTTTGCATGCTTTATCAAATTTGGGGCCTGTTGTCGCACTTTCGGTACTGGTATTTGGTAGCTTGGGGATGCTGGCCCCTGTTCAGGGAGGGATAGGAGCTTTCCATTGGATTGTTGCTGAGGGTTTAACTGTCTATTCGATTTCGAAGTTTGACGGATTGGCGTATGCTACCATTATACACTCGTCGCAAACCTTACTCGTGCTGTTTGTTGGGCTTATGAGTATGGCTATGCTTATCATCAATTCTTCGAAGCAATTACGGCAATGAGTAAGTTAGATCTTCTGAAAAATAAAA
>CAIOLR010000392.1 GCA_903859135.1 uncultured bacterium
AAATGCTGGACATCATCAAAGTAGACACACATTTTGCCTATAAAAATTGACAAAATGTCGAAAAACTAAACTAAATTTTAGTTTTATACCTAAAAATACATGTGTTTTGGAATATGTTTATTGCATTGTAAATAATAATAGTATATGTTTGCCGTTTACCCGATTCTAATAATATAATGGAATCTAAAACAGATTAAAAGTAAATATGAGATTTAAAAAATCCCTAGATCACCTTTTGTTAGAAACCTCAGAAAATGGAGAACACACGTTTAAGCGCACGCTTGGTCTTTGGAATCTGATTGCTTTAGGTGTTGGAGCGATCATTGGAGCGGGTTTGTTTGTGCGAACTGCAGCAGCAGCCTCTGAACATGCTGGTCCATCTGTCACGCTAGGCTTTATTTTGGCTGCCATTGGTTGTGCATTAGCAGGATTATGTTATGCTGAATTTGCGTCTATGATCCCTGTTTCGGGCAGTGCTTATACTTATACGTATGCTACTATGGGCGAAGTTGTTGCTTGGGTAGTTGGTTGGGATTTGGTTTTAGCATATAGTGTTTCTTCTGCAACAGTGGCAGTTTCATGGTCGGAATACCTAAATAAGTTGCTTGAAAGATTTGGAACGAGCATCCCTTACGAACTTTGCCACTCACCTTTTCAAACTTCAGTATATGGGGTGCAGGGAATAGCCAATCTCCCAGCCTTCTTTATCGTAGCGATTGTTTCCTTGCTATTGATACGTGGAACTAGAGAATCTATGACATTAAATAACATCATGGTGATCGTAAAAGTCGCTATCGTCATCATATTCATCGTTATTGGATGGAGCTTCATCAATCCAATTAATCACGCATCATATATTCCAGAAAATATAAGTGAAAATATGGTCATAAACGGAGAAATGAGTCTCTGGACGTACATCACCAGTGGTGAGTTTGGTAAATTCGGATGGGGTGGTATTGTTTGTGCTGCAGGAGTTGTCTTTTTTGCATTCAATGGCTTTGACGCTGTTTCGACTGCTGCTCAGGAAGCCAAAAACCCGAGTAAAGATATGCCTATCGCTATACTAGGTGTATTGGGTATTTGCACTATTTTGTACATCTTTTTTGGTCATGTGTTGACAGGGGTAGCTCATTATACAGAATTTGGATCCGTAGGCCAGGAAGCATCTGTAGCTTACGCCATTGAAACTTATATGCATAACTATCAGTGGCTATCTGTCTCCATCACGGTCGCTATTTTGGCTGGTTTTACCTCGGTAATTTTGGTGATGTTGTTAGGGCAGTCGAGGATATTTTATACGATGTCACAAGATGGTCTGATGCCAAAAGTTTTTTCAGATCTACATGCTAAATTTAGGACCCCTTACAAATCGAATTTCATATTTCTTCTTTTTGTAGGAGTGATTGCTGCAGTCGTACCTGTTGATGTCGTCGGAAAGATGACGAGTATTGGAGCCCTGTTTGCTTTTACGTTGGTATGTTTAGGGATACTTATTTTACGAAAGACAGATCCTGACCGTCATCGCCCTTTTAAAACGCCTCTAATGCCTTTTGTGCCTATACTCGGAATAATTGTGTGTGCAGCCATGATGCTTGGATTAGGCAGAGACAGTTGGGTGCAATTGGCCATATGGACCACTATTGGATTTGTCATTTATTTGACCTATGGCGTAAAGAATAGCGTCATACGCAAAGCTCAGCGGAAAAAATAAAAGTTCTATACTTTTTGTAAAAGGTTTCAGAATAACTCTGAAACCTTTTTTTTATGTGCTTAGCACATATTTTATTTTGCTTTATA
>CAIOLR010000393.1 GCA_903859135.1 uncultured bacterium
GCCATTCATTCATGGCTGGAATAACCTTGTCTGTGATCGTAGATACTGCAGTTGAGCCTCTAGTTCGCCAGCTAATGCAGACTCTAAAAAATGCTTCAGTAAAGGGGCAAATATCCCTTGTTCAACATTTAATGGCTTGCCAGCATACATACTTTTGATTGCTGCTGCTTTGAACTTCTCAAAGTCAAATCCTATCTTCTCTGTCATAATTTATTCTGTGGGTAAAGTTAATTAGCTTTCTATCACTTTTTTAACCTTGACACAGTTCACTGGACAGTCTCAAGAAATTACTTCTTGGCATTACAAGCGCAATCCATTTTACCGCAATCTATTGGATGCAAATAACTATAATCCAGGGTGTCTTGTTTTAGTTTGCTTAAAAAATTAATTTATTTAAGCAAATATTTAAGCACCTATTTCTTTTTTTGTTTTCTCTGGTCTACCATTTTTAAAAGCTTCACGAGGTTTTAAACCCAACATTTCAAACATCTCCATATCTTCATTAAAGGCAGGATTAGGTGTAGTCAATAGTTTATCACCCGCAAATATCGAATTAGCTCCAGCCATAAAACAAAATGCCTGATCGATAGCGCTCATTTCTGTGCGCCCAGCCGACAAACGAACCACCGTTTGGGGCATGATAATACGTGCAGTGGCAATCATCCGAATCATATCCCAGATAGGCACTCGAGGCTGATCGGCTAACGGCGTACCCTTAACTGGAACCAATGCATTAATTGGCACAGACTCTGGATGTTTTGGCATATTGGATAAGGTACGAAGCATCGAAATACGATCTTCAACAGTTTCGCCCAGACCAATAATTCCACCGCTACAAACGGTTAATTTCGCTTTACGTACATTTTCGATGGTTTTTAAACGATCATCAAAGGTTCGAGTAGTAATAATTCGCTTATAATCGTCTTCAGAAGTATCTAAATTATGGTTGTATGCATACAATCCTGCATCCGAAAGTCGCTGTGCTTGCGACTCGCTGAGCATCCCAAGGGTGCAGCAAACCTCCATATCCAACCCATTGACTGCTTTTACCATATCAATCACACGGTCAAAATCCCGGTTATCTCGAACCTCACGCCAAGCCGCACCCATACATAAACGAGAGGCTCCAGCATCTTTTGCCTTTTTAGCAGCATCTGTTACTTGATCTACTGACATCAAAGCTTGTACCGCCAAATCGGTATGATAGCGAGCTGCTTGTGGGCAATATGAACAATCTTCTGGGCAGCCACCTGTTTTAATGGAAAGCAAACTACTTATTTGAACTTCCGAATAATCTTTGTTTTCGCGATGTACAGTTGCCGCTCGATATACTAAATCCAATAAAGGGTTGTGATATATGGTAGCTATCTCATCCTTCGTCCAATCGTTTCTAATTTCAGTCATAAGGTATATGGGGCGCTTCAACAAACGCAATTAATTTGGGTTAAAATAGAGTGGCAAAAGTAACAAGGAAATGAATAAAAAACGAAATATCCTAGGCAATACAACATGTTTATTCGCCAATAGGGACATAAAATATTCTGTCCCCGACAATTTTAATTAGTATGGAACTACTAATGCTGAATATTTTCTGCATCTATTTGAATATTTCTTGAAGTTTTTCAATCAATTCGCCTTCATGTAGATTTTTGGCAATAATCATCCCGTTAGGGTCTAATAAAAAATTTTGAGGTATTGATTTAACATTGTAAAGTTGGGCTGCTTCATTTTGCCACCCCCTTAAATCGGATACGTGTGTCCAAGTCAGTTGATCGCTCTTGATCGCATTCAACCAACTGTCCTTGTTTTTATCTAAAGAAACGCCAAGAATAGTAAAATTTTTACTTTTAAACTCATTAAAAACCTTCACCACACGGGGATTTTCCTGACGACATGGGCCACACCATGATGCCCAAAAATCTACCAAAACATATTTGCCTCTCAGCGAAGAAAGTGTGATAGGCTTTCCATCTATATCATTCTGAGAAAATTCGGGTGCAACAACGCCTAACGCTGTTACTTTTAACTGACGAAGCGTTTCGCCGTACACCTTCCCAGCTTCTGAGTTTTTAATTTCGGATGCAAACAGATTAAATAAGGGCTCTACTTCACTCACATTTGGAGGATTCCCTCCCAATGCTTTTAGAACATCTAAGCCGATAACATGCTGCATATGTGATTTAATAAAATCGATAAAAATCATCTTTTGATCGGCCTGAATCACATCAAATTGTCTCTGCAGTTCAGCCTTCCCTTCTCGAGTTTGCTGCGCCATCCCACCTGTTGTTTTCGCCATTAAGTTATCCATTCTCACTTGAATGGGTGCGAGTAATACCAAGAATTTTTGATAATCAACACTCACTTGATAACCAACAATATGGGCACTTCGAATAGAGTCTACACCACGAATAGTAATTGCTTCTCCATCTAAATACAAGGGTAGCATATCCGAGCCTTTTGACTTTAAACCTGCCCCTTCATGAACTATAATTAAAGATGCCTCAGAAGGTTTTTTAAGTGATCCTTTAAAAGAAAAACCTCCTTGAATAAGCATAGCCGAATCCACCACAAAGCCATCATTCGTTTGACAAACTAGGTATATTTTTAGTGGTACATTTATTTTTTCCAATGTCCCCTCGATAGTATAACGCACTTTTTGAGCAAATAGCAGTGTTGGAAAAAACAAGAAGATGAGACAAACGATTCTTTTCATAGAATTGAAAATTGGTTATTTCTTAAATTATGGGCTGGTGCATGATACAACAGTTGTATTTGTTATTGCATACTAAATTCAAACGTACACTTTTTGTTTAAAATATTCCCAGTTAATTGTAACCTAGACAGCCCCGTTATTCCTCAAATTAGATGTAAAAATTCTACCTTTGGACCACATGTATATTATCAAGGTAAAAGGTGTCGCTAAAATTCCTGATTACGTCCAATTGCGTGATGAGCAATTTACTTTACTTGCTTATTTCAGAATAGACCGCCCTGATAAAGCACTCGACAAGGTGGGACTAAGCGACCAGGCAGCATATATCATGCGTATCATTACAGATCTCCCATTTGGTAAAATTCAAAAGCTAGACATTTGAACTATGATTGAAAATTCTGTTATAAAACTTCAAAACATTGACGTATTTCAGCAAAACCATTTGGTTCTCTCGAATGTCAACCTAGAAATAAATAAAGGTGAGTTTGTATTCCTCATCGGACAAACAGGATCTGGAAAAAGCAGTTTGCTAAAACTCATCTATGCCGATCTTCATATTACGAAGGGGGCTGGGCATGTTGGAGGGTTTAATTTATACACATTATCTACCCATGATATCCCCTACTTACGCCGCAAGCTAGGTATTGTATTCCAAGACTTTCAATTACTCACGGATAGAACTGTTGAACAAAATCTAGCGTTTGTGATGAGGGCTACTGGCTGGACAAACCAAGATCTCATATCAGAACGCATCTACGATGTGCTTGACAAAGTTGGCCTACGCTCTAAACTCAAAAAGATGCCTCACGAAATTTCAGGCGGAGAACAGCAACGCATCGTTATCGCGCGAGCATTGGTAAATAAGCCTGAAATCATACTAGCTGATGAACCTACCGGAAATTTAGACCCTGACACATCTGAAGAGATTGTACTACTATTACGCAAAATCAGCCAATCTGGTACTGCCGTGCTGATGGCAACACACGACTATCACATGATCCGTACCTTTCCCGCACGAACGATCAAATGCGAAAATGGACTCGTTCACGAGGATGCTAAGGTGTAATTAGCTTTCCATTGAATTTAAACCATCAAATAATGTCTGGAGAAAAGACAGTGGCATCATACACCAAAAAGCTCTTATTCATCTAAATACTATGTACTAAATACTAATCCTCGTCTCTATCAGCAAATGAAACAGCTGACAGCTTGGCTGTTTTCTTCCAATTGGCAACAATTTTGCTGATTCCTTTTACACAAATTTTCAATTATGTTAAAGAATAAAAAAGACCATCCAAAATCTGAAAATACAGACAAACATCAATCACCGACAGAAGATATTGGTGCTGTCAGCGAATCTCATAACGCATCCAAAGTAACCGAAGACGAAAAGTCTAATCTAGGATCAGAAGATGAATTAAAAGCCGAGGCTGCAAACTGGAACGACAAATACATCCGGCTATACGCTGAATTTGACAATTTTAAACGTCGTACCTTAAAGGAACGCGTAGAGCTCATACAAACATCAAATAAGGATGTTATTATTAGCTTAATCCCTGTATTAGATGATTTTGACAGGGCCATCAAATCGATCGAGACTGCGAATGATATCGCTTCCATTAAAGAAGGTGTCGCTCTAATACAACACAAATTAAAAGGTATTCTATCTCAAAAAGGTTTAAAAGAGATGGAATCCAAAGGAAAAATTTTTGACGCAGATTTGCA
>CAIOLR010000394.1 GCA_903859135.1 uncultured bacterium
GCCAATCCTTCACCTCCTGTTGGACCTGCATTGGGTGCAAAAGGGGTGAATATCATGGAATTTTGCAAACAATTCAATGCGCGTACCCAGGATAAGCCAGGTAAAGTATTACCTGTTGTAATCACGGTATATACAGACAAGTCATTTGATTTTATCATTAAAACCCCTCCTGTAGCTGTACAGTTATTGGAAACTACTAAGTTGAAAAGTGGGTCAGCAGAACCTAACCGTAAGAAAGTAGCCAACGTAAGTTGGGACCAGGTTGAGGTGATTGCAAAAGATAAAATGACGGATTTGAATGCATTTACTGTAGAGTCTGCCATGAAAATGGTAGCAGGTACGGCACGCAGTATGGGAATTACCGTTAGCGGTAATGCGCCCTGGAACAATTAATTAACACAAATCAGTTTAAGAAGTGGCTAGATTAACAAAAAATCAAAAAAAGGCACATTCCAAACTTGAAGTAGGAAAAGCATATTCTTTAGAACAAGCTTCGGCTTTAGTGAAGAATATTTCGACAACCAAATTTGATGCTTCGGTTGACTTGGACGTACGTTTAGGCGTAGATCCTCGTAAAGCCAATCAAATGGTACGTGGTATTGCAACCCTGCCTCATGGTACTGGTAAAACTGTACGCGTTTTAGTTTTATGTACTCCCGATAAGGAAGAAGAAGCTAAAGCAGCAGGTGCAGATTACGTAGGTTTGGATGAATATATTGCCAAAATAGAAGGTGGATGGACTGACGTTGATATCATTATTACCATGCCTAGTGTGATGGCAAAAGTAGGTAAACTGGGCCGTGTTCTAGGTCCACGTAACCTGATGCCAAATCCGAAATCTGGAACTGTAACTCCTGAAGTTGGAAAAGCAGTGACAGATGTTAAAGGTGGTAAAATTGATTTCAAGGTAGATAAAACAGGTATCATTCATGCTTCTATAGGAAAAGTATCGTTTGGTGCTGATAAGCTTTATGAGAATGCGTTGGAAGTAATTCAAACAATTTCTAAGCTGAAACCATCAGCAGCAAAAGGAACTTATTTCAAAAGCATTCACATGTCCTCTACGATGAGTCCTGGAATCGCAATCGAAACTAAAACAGTAGCGGGGATCTAGTTATGAGAAAAGAAGAAAAACAAGATGTTGTTCTTGCTTTAAAGGAACAGATCGAAGAGTACGGTAATTTTTACATTACAGATACTGCAGAGCTTAGTGTAGCAAAAATAAATGGTATTCGTCGTCAATGTTTTGATAGTGATATCAAGATGAAAGTTGCGAAGAATACACTTATTCAAAAAGCATTAGAGGCTGCTACTGGTGATTATTCAGAGTTGTACAGTGTTCTAAAAGGGTCTTCATCTATCATGTTCTGCAAATCGGCAAGTGCTCCTGCAAAGCTGATTAAAGAATTGAGAAGAGGAGGCGAAAAGCCAGTATTGAAAGCAGCATATATTGATTCTGCTGTATTTATTGGAGATAACCAGTTAGATGCATTAGTAAATCTGAAATCTAAGGAACAGCTAATAGGCGACATCATTGGATTACTACAATCTCCAGTTAAGAATGTGATCTCAGGCCTACAGTCTGGCGGTAACAAGCTTGCAGGAATTGTGAAGACTTTACAAGAAAGAGGTTAACGAACACCTGAAGTTCGAATAATTAATTACAACAAAGTATTGAATTTAAAATTAAAATAAAATGGCAGATTTAAAAGTGTTTGCTGAGCAATTGGTAAGCTTGACAGTAAAGGAAGTAAACGAATTAGCTCAAATATTGAAAGATGAGTATGGTATTGAGCCAGCTGCTGCTGCAGTAGCGATTGCTGCAGGTCCTGTTGGAGATGCTCCAGCTGCTGCGGCTGAACAAACCGCATTTGATGTTATATTGAAAGAAGCAGGTGGTCAGAAATTGGCAGTTGTTAAATTGGTAAAAGATCTAACAGGCTTAGGTTTGAAAGAAGCGAAAGACTTAGTAGATGGTGCACCAAAAGAAATCAAAACGGGTGTTGCTAAAGATGAAGCAAATGCGCTTAAAAAACAACTAGAAGAAGCTGGAGCCGTAGTTGAAATTAAGTAAACTCCTCCCCTAATCTGATGGCATTAGACTCCGATTCTCATTGGGGTCTATTGCCATTTGTATATTTTCCATCTCTGTTTGACTTACAGTACCAGGCTAGACGGTAAAACAAGTTGAAGTTTATTTTTTTAAACTATAAATCGTAATCCCTTGGCAAACAAAAATAAGCACAGCGAAAGAGTAAACTTTGCTACCAGTAAGCATGTGTTAGATTATCCAGATTTCCTGGATGTGCAATTGCAATCTTTCAAGGAATTTTTCCAATTAGAAACAACTTCAGACAATCGCTACCAAGAAGGCTTGTTTAAAGTGTTTTCTGAAAATTTCCCGATCTCTGATTCAAGAAATATTTTCGTTTTAGAGTTTCTTGATTATTTCATTGATCCTCCGCGCTATGATATACAGGAGTGTATTGAGCGTGGTTTGACGTATAGTGTTCCGTTAAAAGCCAAGTTAAGGCTGTCATGTAATGATGCGGAACATGAAGACTTTGAAACGATCGTTCAGGATGTGTATCTAGGGACTATCCCTTACATGACACCCAAGGGGACTTTCGTGATTAATGGTGCAGAGCGTGTGATTGTTTCTCAATTGCATCGTTCCCCTGGTGTATTTTTTGGTCAAAGTAGGCATACAAATGGAACCAAACTATACTCTGCACGGGTTATTCCTTTTAAGGGATCTTGGATTGAGTTTGCTACTGACGTGAATAACGTGATGTATGCATACATTGATCGTAAGAAAAAATTTCCAGTAACAACCCTATTGCGTGCTATTGGATATGACTCAGATAAAGAAATTCTAGAGTTGTTTGAATTAGCGGATGAAGTTAAAGTAAGTAAATCTGGCCTTAAGAAATGCGTGGGAAGGAAACTTGCTGCAAGAGTGCTTAAAAAATGGGTTGAAGACTTTGTGGATGAAGATACAGGTGAGGTCGTTTCAATTGATCGTAATGAGATCATTATGGAGCGAGAAACCGTTTTAGAAGATGAACATATTGATATGATCATTGATGCTGGGGTGAAATCTGTCATCTTAACAAAAGAAGATGCTGTCAACAGCGGTGATTATACTATTATATACAATACACTACAAAAAGATACATCAAACTCAGAGAAAGAAGCGGTAGAACATATTTACCGTCAACTACGGAATGCTGAACCACCTGATGAGGAAACAGCACGTGGTATTATCGACCGTTTGTTTTTTTCCGATAAACGATATGATCTTGGAGATGTTGGACGATACCGGATCAATCGTAAGTTAAAGATGGACACATCGGATACGACGAAAGTCTTAACAAAGAAGGATATTATTGCCATTGTGAAGTATTTGATTAAGTTGATCAACTCAAAAGCAGAGGTGGATGATATTGATCACTTATCAAATCGTCGTGTGCGTACGGTGGGTGAGCAGTTATATGCTCAATTCGGTGTTGGATTGGCACGTATGTCGCGAACTATTCGTGAGCGAATGAATGTTCGTGACAATGAGGTGTTCACGCCAACAGATCTAATTAATGCTCGTACCCTATCTTCGGTTATTAATTCGTTCTTCGGAACAAATCAGTTGTCACAATTCATGGATCAAACCAATCCTTTGGCGGAGATTACGCACAAGCGTCGTCTTTCAGCTTTAGGCCCAGGTGGTCTTTCTCGTGAGCGTGCAGGTTTTGAGGTGCGTGACGTACATTATACCCATTACGGTCGTTTGTGTACCATTGAAACTCCAGAGGGACCAAACATTGGTTTGATTTCTTCCCTTTGTATACATGCAAAGATTAATAATTTAGGTTTTATTGAAACCCCGTATCGAAAAGTAGATAAAGGCCGTGTGGTTGTAGAAGAGCCCGTAATTTATTTATCAGCGGAAGACGAAGATGGCAAAACTATTGGTCAGGCTAACGCACTGTATGATGATAAAGGTAATTTTACCACTGCTCGAGTAAAAGCACGATTTGAAGGGGATTTTCCAGTAATTGAACCTGAAAAATTAGACTTGATGGACATTGCTCCGAATCAAATCACGTCGATTGCTGCATCATTAATTCCATTTTTGGAGCATGATGATGCGAATCGTGCCTTGATGGGATCGAATATGCAACGTCAAGCGGTGCCCTTGTTGCGCCCAGAATCACCTATTGTAGGAACAGGTTTGGAAGGACGTGTTGCTCGTGACTCGCGCACATTGATTAATGCAGAAGGCACTGGTGTGGTTGAGTATGTGGATGCCAATGAAATTCGTATTCGTTATGAAAGAAATGAAAATGATGTTTTGGTTTCTTTTGAGGGTGAGGTTAAATCATATAGGCTGATTAAGTTCAAAAAAACGAATCAAAGTACTTGTATCAACTTGAAGCCAATTGTTAAAAAAGGCCAACGAGTAGAAAAAGGCCAGGTTTTATGTGAGGGATACGCGACTCAGAATGGTGAATTGGCCTTGGGAAGAAATCTGAAAGTGGCATTTATGCCTTGGCAAGGTTTCAACTTTGAGGATGCGATTGTGATTTCGGAACGTGTTGTTTCCCAAGATATCTTTACTTCTTTACACATCGAGGAGTTTGAGCTAGAAGTGCGTGACACAAAACGTGGTGAAGAAGAGCTGACTTCTGATATTCCGAATGTTTCTGAGGAAGCGACGAAAGATCTGGATGAAAATGGAATCATTCGTGTTGGTGCAGAGATTAAAGAAGGGGATATTCTAATTGGTAAGATTACACCAAAAGGAGAATCAGATCCATCTCCAGAAGAAAAACTATTACGTGCCATCTTTGGAGATAAGGCAGGAGATGTGAAAGATGCATCGTTGAAGACACCCCCTTCAATAGCAGGCGTGGTTATTGATACGAAACTTTTCTCTCGAGCTAAGAAAACATCCAGAAGTGAAGAGAAAATATTAATTGAAAAATTGGATGCTAAGTATAATAAAGCAGTTAAAGAACTGAAAGAAGCGCTGATTGATAAGTTGTTCTTCATTGTGAATGGTAAAACTTCGCAGGGCATTCATAATGTGTACAAAGAGCTTTTGGTAGCGAAAGGCGTAAAATTTACGCACAAAGTGTTAGTAGAGCTAGAGTATGCAAATATTAATCCGACCAAGTGGACAACTGATGAAGATAAGAATGAGCTGATCAAGCAAACATTGCATAACTATAATATCAAACTTAATGAAGAGTTAGGAGCGTATAAGCGTGACAAGTTTGCGATCAGCGTGGGTGATGAGCTTCCTTCAGGTATTGTACAAATGGCTAAAGTATATATCGCCAAAAAACGTAAACTGAAGGTAGGGGATAAAATGGCAGGACGTCACGGTAATAAGGGTATTGTTGCTCGTATTGTTCGCGATGAAGATATGCCATTCCTAGAAGACGGAACGCCAGTTGATATCGTATTGAATCCACTTGGGGTACCATCTCGTATGAACTTGGGTCAGATTTACGAAACCGTTTTGGGTTGGGCTGGTAAAGAGTTGGGTGTAAAATTTGCTACACCAATTTTCGACGGTGCAACGCATGAAGAAGTGGAAGAGTGGGTATCAAAAGCAGGCGTACCTACATCTGGCAGAACCTACTTGTATAACGGCTTAACAGGCGATCGATTTGATCAACCAACAACGGTTGGCATTATCTATATGTTGAAGCTAGGACACATGGTTGACGATAAAATGCATGCGCGTTCAATAGGGCCATACTCATTAATTACACAACAACCATTGGGTGGTAAAGCCCAGTTTGGTGGTCAACGTTTTGGTGAGATGGAGGTTTGGGCACTGGAAGCATTTGGTGCATCCAATATTCTTCAGGAGATATTGACCGTAAAATCGGATGATGTTATTGGTCGTGCTAAAACATACGAAGCAATTGTTAAAGGCGAACCTCTACCTACTCCTTCAGTGCCAGAATCATTCAATGTATTGATTCATGAATTAAGAGGTTTAGGTTTAGATATTACATTGGATTAGTTAAAAGTTCGAAAATTGAGGGGGTTAATGGCCCTCTCCTATTCAACTTTCAACTTTTAAATCAAAAAAACTATGTCTTACAAAAAGGATAATAAAATCAAAAGTAATTTCACCTCGATAACCATTAGTTTATCGTCTCCTAGTGCTGTTTTGGAGCGTTCAAGTGGGGAGGTGTTAAAGCCAGAAACAAT
This sequence comes from uncultured bacterium, assembly GCA_903859135.1. Lineage (GTDB taxonomy): Bacteria > Bacteroidota > Bacteroidia > Sphingobacteriales > Sphingobacteriaceae > Daejeonella. The sequence goes on from CAIOLR010000394.1 coordinate 6,226, forward strand.
TAACTACCGGACTTATAAGCCTGAGCGTGATGGTTTATTTTGCGAACGTATTTTTGGCCCCGTTAAGGACTTTGAATGTCACTGTGGTAAATACAAACGTATTCGCTATAAAGGAATTGTATGTGATCGTTGTGGTGTAGAGGTAACTGAAAAGAAAGTTCGTCGCGATCGAATGGGACATATTAGTTTGGTAGTTCCCGTTGCTCATATTTGGTACTTTCGTTCGTTGCCGAATAAGATAGGCTACTTGTTAGGTTTACCAACAAAAAGGTTAGACCTTATTATTTACTATGAGCGTTATGTAGTGATCCAAGCAGGTATTAAAGAAGTTGATGGAATTCAGAAAATGGATTTCCTGACGGAAGAAGAATACTTGGATATATTGGATACGCTACCAAAAGAAAATCAATATTTAGACGATAAAGATCCACAGAAATTTATCGCTAAAATGGGTGCTGAAGCGTTGGAAGAATTGCTTAAGCGTTTAGATTTGGATCAACAGTCTTATGATCTTCGTCACCAAGCGGCTAATGAAACTTCTCAACAACGTAAAACGGAAGCTTTAAAAAGACTTCAAATTGTGGAGGCTTTCCGTGGAGCCAATACACGTATCGAAAATCATCCAGAGTGGATGATCGTCAAAATTGTTCCAGTTATTCCACCTGAATTACGTCCATTAGTTCCTTTAGAAGGAGGCCGTTTTGCTACTTCTGATTTGAATGATTTATACCGTCGTGTCATTATCCGTAACAATCGTTTAAAGCGATTGATTGAGATTAAAGCACCAGAAGTAATTCTTCGTAATGAAAAACGGATGTTGCAAGAGGCTGTCGATTCGTTATTTGACAACTCTCGTAAAGTGAATGCTGTTAAAACGGAAGGTAACCGTGCATTGAAATCATTATCCGATATTTTAAAAGGGAAACAAGGACGTTTCCGTCAGAACTTATTAGGTAAGCGTGTCGATTATTCAGCACGTTCGGTAATTGTTGTTGGGCCTAGTCTAAAGCTTCACGAATGTGGCTTGCCGAAAGATATGGCTGCAGAATTGTTTAAACCATTCATCATTCGCAAGATGATTGAAAGAGGTGTGGTTAAAACAGTAAAATCGGCGAAAAAAATTGTAGATCGAAAAGATCCTTTGGTATGGGATATCTTAGAAAATGTATTGAAAGGCCATCCTGTGCTACTGAATCGTGCACCGACCTTACATCGTTTGGGTATACAAGCTTTCCAACCTAAATTGGTAGAAGGGAAAGCAATCCAATTACATCCACTGGTGTGTACTGCTTTTAATGCGGATTTTGACGGTGACCAGATGGCTGTGCATTTGCCTTTAGGAAATGCTGCAATTTTGGAAGCCCAGTTACTGATGTTGGCATCTCACAATATTTTGAACCCCGCCAACGGTACGCCTATTACGGTTCCTTCGCAAGACATGGTTTTAGGCTTGTACTATATCACCAAAGGGCGAAAAACAGATGAGACTCGCGTTGTAAAAGGACAAGATCAAATTTTTTATTCTCCAGAGGAGGTGATCATTGCCTATAACGAGAAAAAAGTAGATCTACATGCTTTCATCAAGGTGAAAACGAATGTGAAAGAAGCGGATGGACAGATTGTAAATAAATTGATTGATACCACGGTTGGTCGTGTTTTGTTTAATCAAAGAGTACCAGTAGAGGTAGGTTATATCAATGAACTACTGACTAAAAAATCACTTCGTGATATTATTGGTGCGGTAGTGAAAACTACGGGTATGGCACGTGCAGCACAGTTTTTGGATGATATCAAGGAACTAGGTTTCCAGATGGCATTCCAAGGAGGGCTTTCGTTCAACCTTCAGGATGTGAATATTCCTGCCGAAAAATCTAAATTGATTGATCAGGCAACCAAAGAAGTGGAAGAGGTAATGAATAACTATAACATGGGATTCATTACGAACAATGAGCGTTACAACCAAATTATCGATATCTGGACCCGTATTAACAATCGCTTAACCGCGAATGTAATGACTCAGTTGTCATCCGATAACCAAGGTTTCAATTCCGTTTATATGATGCTTGACTCGGGGGCCCGTGGTTCTAAGGAGCAGATTCGTCAGCTTTGTGGGATGCGTGGTTTGATGGCTAAGCCTCAAAAATCGGGTTCGGGTGGGGAGATTATTGAAAACCCGATCTTATCAAACTTTAAAGAAGGTCTATCGGTGTTGGAATACTTTATCTCAACCCACGGTGCTCGTAAAGGTTTGGCCGATACGGCCCTAAAAACGGCCGATGCAGGTTATTTGACTCGTCGTTTACATGACGTAGCCCAAGATATGATCGTGGGTGAAACAGATTGTGGCACATTAAGAGGAATTTATACAACCGCATTGAAAGATAATGAGGATGTGGTAGAGCCATTATACGATCGTATTTTGGGTAGAACAACCTTGCATGATGTGTATGACCCCTTGACGAATGAACTATTGGTTCCTGCTGGGTTAGATATAGAAGAAGATATTGCGCAAAAAATTGAAAACTCAGCGCTCGAAGGGATCGAAATTCGTTCGGTGTTAACGTGCGAAAGCAAGCGTGGTGTATGTGGGTTATGTTATGGACGTAACCTAGCCACTGGTAAGCGTGTGCAAATGGGTGAAGCCGTTGGTGTAATTGCTGCTCAGTCGATTGGTGAACCAGGGACTCAGTTGACCTTACGTACCTTCCACGTGGGTGGTACTGCATCGAATATTGCTGCAGAATCTCAGATCAATGCAAAATTTGATGGTGTCATTGAATTTGAGAATGTTCGTACCGTAAGTCATCAAACAGAAGATGGTCCTATCGAAGTAGTATTAGGTCGTTCGGGAGAATTCCGAATCGTGGAGGCTAGCACGAACAAGATGATCATGTCTAACAACATTCCTTATGGAGCTTATCTGTATGTGAAGGATGGTGCTAAAATAGCTAAAGGTGATCGAATTTGTAGCTGGGATCCATATAATGCAGTTATTATTTCAGAATTTGAAGGTAAGGCCGAGTTTGAATCCATCATCGAAGGAATTACATTCCGTGAGGAGTCAGATGAGCAGACAGGTCACCGTGAAAAAGTGATTATTGATAGCCGTGATAAAACGAAAAATCCCGTAATCCGTGTAGCTGATAAAAAAGGAAATGGACTAAAAGGATATAACATCCCGGTAGGTGCGCATATTGCTGTCGAAGAGGGTGAAGATGTGAAGATGGGTCGGGTAATTGCTAAAATACCACGTTCTACAGGTAAAACGCGAGATATAACTGGAGGTTTGCCTCGTGTAACGGAATTATTTGAGGCTCGTAATCCGTCGAATCCGGCAGTTGTTACGGAGATTGATGGGGTCGTGACACTAGGTGGGGTGAAGCGTGGTAACCGTGAAATTTCGATTGAGTCGAAGGATGGTCAGGTTAAGAGATACCTCGTTCCATTGTCAAAACACATCCTTGTACAGGATAATGACTTTGTGAAAGCAGGTATGCCATTGTCAGACGGTTCTATTTCGCCTGCTGATATTCTAGCGATCAAAGGTCCTGCAGCTGTTCAAGAGTACTTGGTGAATGGAATTCAGGAAGTATATCGTTTGCAAGGTGTAAAAATCAATGATAAACACTTTGAAACGATTGTTCACCAGATGATGCAGAAAGTAAAGATTGAAGATGCTGGAGATACGCGTTTCTTGGAGAATGAATTGATCGATCGTTGGGACTTTATGCTCGAAAATGACGAGATATACGACAAAAAAGTCGTGACAGATCCAGGAGCATCTAATAACTTGAAACCAGGTCAGATTGTTTCGGTACGTAAGTTAAGAGAGGAAAACTCGGTACTTAAACGTAGAGACTTAAAATTGGTAGAGGCTCGGGATGCGATTCCAGCAACATCAAGTCAAATGCTACAGGGGATCACTCGTGCGTCGTTAGGTACCAAATCGTTCATCTCTGCGGCTTCCTTCCAGGAAACAACGAAGGTCTTAAACGAGGCTGCTATCAGCGGAAAGCGTGATAATTTATTAGGTCTTAAAGAAAACGTAATTGTGGGTCACTTAATTCCTTCAGGTACGGGTTTACGCCAATACGATCGAATTATTGTGGGATCGCAAGAAGAATATGATAAACTCATGGCTTCAAAACGGGAAGAGATAGAGGCGTAAGAAGCCTTGATCTAGCTCTCTCCATTTCGACAAGCTCAATGTCCCAGAAGAGGAGAGTGTGGGTCTTATTTTGAATCCAATTAGAAAAGTCTTCTCTTTTTAGGGGAGACTTTTCTAATTTTAGGCCATGGAAGAAAAGAATATAGAGCCCCAGTTAAACATCGAGTTGTCCGAGGATATCGCAGAGGGGACTTTTGCAAATCTTGCAATCATTACACACTCCAATGCAGAGTTTGTGATCGATTTTATTCGTGTGATGCCCGGTCTGCCAAAGGCGAAGGTAAAATCAAGAATTATTCTGACCCCGGAACATGCCAAACAGTTTTTGCACGCTTTGGAAGATAATGTCGAAAAGTTTGAATCTATTAATGGGCGGATAAAAACGCGTAATGAGCCTCCAGGCTTTCCGATGAACTTTGGCGGACCGACGGCGCAAGCTTGATTTGGATTAATTGGATGAGTGGAGTTAATGCTCTTTTATGATAAACTTTGGAAGTGTGAAGGAAGGTCCTATTGGCGTATTTGATTCTGGTTATGGTGGGCTTACTATTTTAAAAGAGTTAGTAAGAGAACTTCCTCAATATGATTATCTGTATTTAGGAGATAATGCGCGTGCACCATATGGTAATCGCTCATTTGAAACGATCTATCATTATACACTTGAGTGCGTAGAACATCTTTTTAAAATGGGATGTCAATTAGTGATTTTAGCATGTAATACTGCCTCAGCTAAAGCACTGCGAACAATTCAACAACATGATCTTGCCAAAATTGACCCGTCTCGACGAGTGCTGGGGGTAATTCGACCGGTCGCTGAGATCGTTGGGGATTATACAAAGACGGGTTGTATAGGAGTGCTCGGTACAGTGGGCACAGTGGAGTCACAATCGTATTTTCTTGAAATTCAAAAGTTTTCCCCCCATGTGGAGGTATTTCAAGAAGCTTGTCCAATGTGGGTACCTCTTGTTGAAAACAATGAATTTGCAAGTCAGGGTGCTGATTATTTTATAAAAAAGCATATTGATAGTTTATTCACGAAATCTTCAAACATTGACACCATTATATTAGGCTGCACACATTACCCTCTTTTAATTGCTAAAATACAGAAGATTCTACCCCCTGGGGTATCTATCGTGTCTCAAGGAGAAATTGTCGGACTTAGTTTAAAAAGTTATTTGGAGCGTCACTCAGAGATCGAAAACAGGTGTAGTAAAGGAGGTAAATGTGATTTTTTTACGACAGATTTACCAGATATTTTTGACTCAAAGGCTAGTATTTTCTTAGAAAGAAACATCAAGTCTAACCAACTGTTATTATAGTGTACTGCATATAACTGACATCTACCACTTAAATATTTATAGAAAATAATACTCTTTGCGGAGTAATAAAACAAAAAACTAATGCGTATAGAAGAAGGGTTGAAATTAGGATTCAAAGATGTTTTGATTCGTCCTAAACGTTCTACATTAAAAAGTCGGTCTGAGGTGGCATTAGATCGTTCGTTTACATTTAAACATTCTGGGCATCAATGGTCGGGGGTACCTGTTATTGCGGCCAATATGGATACGGTAGCCACATTTCGCATGGCCGAGGTTTTGGCTCCATTGGGTTTGCTTACAGCAATTCACAAACATTACACGATTGAGCAATGGGCTGATTTTGTAAATCGAGTGCCTGCGTCTGTTTTGCGCCATGTATTGATTTCTAGCGGGACTTCGGAGGAGGATTTTAATAAAATGAAACAAATTCAAAGGCTCTCTTCTGAATTGAAATTCATTTGTATTGATGTTGCCAATGGATATTCAGAGCACTTTGTTTCTTTCTTGAAAAAAACCCGTGATGCTTTTCCTAATCAAGTGATTTGTGCAGGTAATGTAGTGACAGGTGAGATGGTGGAAGAATTAATTCTTTCGGGCGCCGATATTGTTAAGGTCGGTATTGGGCCAGGCTCTGTTTGTACAACGCGTGTTAAAACAGGCGTAGGTTACCCTCAGCTTTCTGCCGTTATTGAATGTGCAGACGCGGCTCACGGACTTGGTGGTCAGATTGTGAGTGATGGCGGTTGTTCTGTGCCAGGGGATGTTGCAAAAGCCTTTGGAGGAGGAGCTGATTTTGTGATGCTGGGTGGTATGCTCGCTGGTCACGATGAATGTGGAGGCCATATTGTGGAAGAGGGTGGTGAAAAGTTTATGCTGTTTTACGGCATGAGTTCAGAGTCGGCAATGAAGCGCCATGCTGGTGGTGTTGCCGAATATCGAGCATCGGAAGGTAAGACGGTTAAATTACCATTGCGTGGTGCCGTGGATGCTACAGTTCGTGATATACTCGGCGGATTACGCTCTGCTTGCACTTATGTTGGCGCTTCTCATCTCAAAGAGTTAACGAAGCGCACTACATTTATTCGCGTTGCTGAACAGGAAAATCGTGTGTTTGGTATCGATTGAAGATTCACAGAGATGCTTGATGGCGCAATGCTCGTACTGAGATAATAAGGTTGATCTCTTAGGGTGAGAAATTAGTCAAAAATTTCTTAAACTAAGAGATTCATCCTCTTTTTTAGTCATTTGTGCTTTATCGGCTTTGCTTTTATCTGTATATCCGAGTAGATGCAGTGTGCCATGAATCATAATTCGGTGAGCTTCATCTCGCGTAGAAACACTAAATTTTTGAGCATTTTCCAGAATCCGGTCTACACTGATAAAGATATCGCCCAAAATTTCCTTTTCGGCTTCGCTGTTGTCAAAGGTGATGATATCTGTGTAGGTATCGTGTTTTAGATAGTCCTGGTTGATTTTTAACAGGTAGTCATCACTGCAGAAAATAAAATTTAGGGAATTGAGCGTGTAGCCTTCTTTTAAGATGACTTCATGAATCCAGTTTCTGACTTTTTTTTTCTCTTTTAGGATGTAGGCAATATCCTCAGAAAAAAAATGGATGGGTGTTTTCTTCATGTTTATGCTTGACTTTTTTCGCTTGTATCAGTTCTTCAATAACCTCATAATCACTTTCCAGAGAGAGAAGAGTGATGGGTATGGAGGTTTTTCATACCGCCTTTCAAAGGTAATATTTTGAATTTTTTGTTTTAGATGCGGATTAGAATTTGTACCAACTAGATGGATGGACAAGGAGGATGGTAGGAGATCAAATAAAAAAATCGGCTAATCTTGTAAATCAGTGCCAATCTAAATCAAAATTTTAAGTAGCATTGCCCGCACATCCACCCAGCATTACGCATGAATTCTATCCGTCTACCATTCAGGTTCGTCTGTTTGCTGCTGATTGCTACCCTCCCAAGCATTGCCCAGCAATATCCCGTTCAAGTGATCACCCAATTACTGCCGCCGTATACACTAA
>CAIOLR010000395.1 GCA_903859135.1 uncultured bacterium
TCAATAACGACTATATCGCAATATCCACGCTCTGTGAGCTCGTCGGCTAATGAGCATCCGACGATACCGGCTCCTATTATTACTATTTTTGGCATTAGTGTTTTGGACTTTTAGTGAGTTGATCGCTGTACCATGAAAGGAATTGACGTACGAGGTATTCTTCTTCAGTTAATGGACCTGGTTTATAGCCACCAGAACAAATACCACGATACGTGCCTTCTGCTAATCTCTGATCCTGTGCATTAGTTTGGGTCCAAACTTGGGTTAGGTTATCAAGATCATAGTCAATACCTTCTACGGCATCGGCTGCAACCAGCCATTTGGTTCGTACAAGTGTTTTATCGACAGAAAGAGGGAAGACAGAAAATGTGACAATATGATCGCTCAAAAAGTGATTCCATGAATTCGGATGTGTCCACAACGAAAGACCGCTTCCTTCAGGCTGTTTGAAATTTCCGAGCAGCTTTTTACAGGCATGTTCAGGTTTTAGGGTGTGGGATATGCATTGGTTTGCGAGTGGTAAGCGAACTGTTCGAAACCAAAGTCCGTCTGGAAATTCTATCAATTCATAAGGCAGACCAAGGGTTTCCCACTCTTTTTCTTTTTTCTGGAGGGCTTCCTGAAATCGTCGTTCATCGGCTTGTACATTTTCTTTGTCAAGCCCCTTGCCAAATCCTGAGCTGTACAATGGTACAAGGAGTTCAGGGTGATTGCTGGTACAATGGAGGCACTCTCTATTATTTTCAATAACTAATTTCCAGTTGCATTCTTCAATAATATCCTTTTGACATGCAATTTTGGTTTTAGCCAATTCATATGGAGCGAGATATTGAGAAAGTTTAGCTTGCACATCGTCAATGTCAGGGGGTGCAGGAGAGGTAAGGCATACATAAATAAGGCCACCAATTACACGAACATCTATTGGGTCTAGTCCGAAATCTTCAATGGGAAAGCCAGGCTCCATACCACGGGCATGAACAAGCTTACCATCTAGACCATATGCCCAGTTATGATAGGGGCATATAAGTCTTTTGCAATTGCCTTTTTCACCGGAAACTAATTCATGGCCGCGATGCCTACATACATTATAAAATCCTCGCACCGTGCCATTTTCTGATCGCTGTAGAAAAAAAGAGCGTTTGCCTAATTTTAATGTAACGTAATCTCCTGGTTTTGGAATATCTGCCTCACATGCTACATAGATCCATTTGCTGTAGAAAATCCTTTCTAGCTCTTCCTCGAAAATTTCACTGCTTGTATAGTATTGTGCAGGTAAAGTAAGGGTTGGATCAATTTTCGGAAAGGGCATAGACATGTTTTTTTAGTTTGTATTTAGCCTCGCAACTAAGTTAAAAAAATAAAGGTAAGAAGGTGATATTTTTTATAGTTTGTAAGCAGATTCATAAACTAAATTAAAAAATAAATGAAGCGTGGTGATTTTTTTATAAATTGAACTCAGGTGGAATGATTACATTAAAATTTATATTGGAGCGCCAATTCAATATTCAATGTAATTAGGAACCAAAACACTAGGGAAGATGAAATGTTTAAAGA
>CAIOLR010000396.1 GCA_903859135.1 uncultured bacterium
GCGATAGACTTCCTGCACTTCTTGCACAAGATAGCTTATTAGAGCCTCTACACCCTGCAAACGCAAAATATCATGCGAATCAACTGAACCATCCACAATCAATTCACCTTTATTCACCACTTGCCCATCATGCACTAAAATATGCTTATCTTTGGGTACAGCAACTTCTGCCGTATTGCCCTCAAAATCTGTAATAATCAGTTTTTGTCGACCTTTTGTGTGCTTACCAAAAGAAACCGTTCCAGTGGTTTCAGCTAAGATACCTACATCTTTAGGTATTCTTGCCTCAAACAATTCCGCAACTCGCGGAAGACCACCTGTAATATCTCTCGTTTTGGTAGTTTCTTGGGGAATACGTGCCAATACTTCTCCCTTACCAACTTGCTGTCCATCTCTGACAGTTATCACAGCGCCGACTTGGAAAGTAATCGAAACTGGTTGACCAGATGTTTCATGCTTAATTTCGCAACCATCTTGGTCAACCAATTTAACCAATGGACGTAGCCGAGTAGCACTACCAGAATGGCTCTTATGGTCAATCACAACCAATGCCGACAATCCGGTTACATCATCCGTTTGTTTAGCAACCGTCACTCCTTCTTCAACATGCTCAAATTTTACGCAACCCTCATACTCTGTCACTATAGGTCGCGTGTGAGGATCCCACATCGCTAACGTCTGTCCCGCTTTAACTTTTGTGCCATCTTTGACGAGAATCGTCGCACCATACAGAATTTTGTGCCGTTCACGCTCCCGATGAGTGCTGTCTTGAATAATGATCTCGCCTGATCGCGTCACCACAATCAATTCACCCTTTTTGTTTACAACATAGTGCATCTGTTTAGAGAGTCTGACCGTACCATTTGATTTGGATTCGACCTGGCTTATTGCTACTGAACGCGATGCTGCGCCACCAATATGGAATGTACGCATCGTCAGCTGTGTACCTGGTTCACCAATTGATTGCGCAGCAACTACACCCACTGCTTCGCCCACATTCACTAAACCGCCGCGCCCTAAATCACGCCCATAACAATGAGCACAAAGCCCATAACGAACTTCGCAGGTCACTGGTGTACGCACTTTTACCTCATCAACGCCTGCACTATCAATCATATCGGCTATTTTTTCATCAATTAAAGCGCCTGCTTTGACCAGCAATTTTTCTGAGGAAGGGCGCATGATATCAGTCGCATTCACGCGACCCAAAATACGATCACGAAGTGGCTCAATCACATCCCCACCTTGCACTACTGCTTTTTTAAAAAATCCATTTGAAGTACCACAATCATCTTCTAAGATTACAAGATCCTGCGTGACATCCACTAAACGACGGGTTAGATAACCAGAATTAGCGGTTTTAAGGGCAGTATCGGCAAGACCCTTACGTGCACCATGTGTTGAAATAAAATATTGCAAAACCGTCAATCCTTCGCGAAAATTTGATGTAATGGGTGTCTCAATAATCGAACCATCGGGTTTAGCCATCAAACCACGCATCCCTGCTAACTGCTTGATCTGCGCAACCGATCCTCGTGCACCTGAATCAGCCATCATATAAATTGAATTAAAAGATTTCTGATCCATAAGTACGCCATCTTTATTTGCCACTTTTTCAATGGAAAGCTCATCCATCATGGCTTTGGCAATTTTGTCTCCCGTACGCCCCCATATATCAACAATCTTGTTATAGCGCTCTCCATAAGTCACTAGTCCCTGCGCATATTGCTCTTCAATGTCTTTGGTTTCACGTTTTGCTTCAGATAGCAAGGATGGTTTCTTGGTTGGCACATGCATATCATCTATGCAAATGGAAATACCGGCACGAGTTGAATAGCTAAAACCAATGTACATCAACTGATCGGCAAAAATAACCGTGTCACGAATACCACAGCAACGGAATGATTCATCCACAAGATGCGCAATTTCTTTTTTATTAAGCGTTTTATTGATGGAAGAAAAAGTCAACCCTTTTGGTAGGATATCAGATAGCAAGGCACGACCAACAGTTGTTTGGTAACGATTTAAATTTGCCACCCATTCATTTTTATTGTCTTTTTTCCACTCTTGGATTCGCACGGTAACCATCGCGGACAATTCAGCTTGTCGCGTCTCATAAGCACGGTGAACTTCTTGAATATCCGCAAACCGCATCCCTTCGCCGCGTGCATGAACTTTTTCACGGGTCATGTAGTAAAGACCCAGCACAATATCTTGGGAAGGCACAATAATCGGTTCCCCGTTAGCAGGAGACAAAACATTGCTACTGGCTAACATTAAAGTACGCGCTTCTGCCTGTGCCTCAAGCGACAGCGGTACATGCACAGCCATTTGA
>CAIOLR010000397.1 GCA_903859135.1 uncultured bacterium
AACAATATGAATAATGAATATTTAGTAACCCTTAACGTACCGCCTGCACTGGAAGAAATCATCGTCGATTGCCTGCTAATGCTTGAATGTGAAAAAGGCTTTAGTAGTCTTCCCGTTTTTGCACATCATCATGAAAATAAAGGTTTGTCGCTTGCCGAGCAGGTAACAGGAAGGCAAAAACGCCTGCAATTTCAAATGCACGTCAACACACCCGATTTAGAAAAATTACTCACTCAGTTGCGAGAAGATTTCACTGGTGCTGGGATTCAATATTGGGTGACGCCTATTTTGAATCAGGGCGTTTTTTAGGTTAAAATCTAGAGGGGTACTGGTCAAATGTGCCCCGCATCTATCATAGCGTAAGGAGCAATAAAAAATCCCTCTTTTTTATTCAATCGACTTACTAAAACTTCTTACTAAATATAACTATTCTAACTAATTCAGTCATGCTTAAGTAAAATTAAAAATTCCTGCTAAAATGTTTAGTGTGTTTTTATCAAAAGATTAAAATTAATCGAATTGAAAAAATTCATCCAACTTTTGCATTTTACACCAAATTTTTTCAATACAATCTTCAACGGGTAAATTCGCACTATCTAAATGAACCTCTGGATTTTCAGGTGGTTCGTAAGGCGACGAAATGCCTGTGAACTCACTAATTGTCCCATTACGCGCTTTGAGATATAGTCCTTTGGTATCACGCCGTTCACAAATTGTTAAAGGCGAATCAACAAAGACTTCTACAAACTCATCTGATTCAAAAAGCTGTCGTGCAAGCGCCCTATCTGCTCGAAAAGGTGAAATAATAGCAACAATCACTATTAAACCCGCATCCACCATCAAACGTGAAACTTCAGCAATGCGGCGAATGTTTTCAACTCGATCGGCACTTGAAAAACCCAGATCAGAACTGAGTCCATGACGAATATTATCACCATCTAAAATATACACATGCTGGCCAGCAGTATGTAATTTCATTTCAAGCGCTTGAGCAAGTGTGCTTTTCCCCGATCCCGAAAGACCAGTGAGCCATATACACTGTGCTTTTTGCTTTAATGGGTTAACGCGCTGAGCTTTCGTTATTTTTCCTAATTGCCAAACGATATTTTTTTCCAAATTTGCAAATTCCACTCTTTATCAAAAAAACGAATAATCATTTTATTTTATCATCTATTAAAATTATAACACCTATTAGTTTCATGCGTTTTTCACATTTAATGTACTTTAGAAAAATTGACTTTGGATAATTGATTTTTGTAACGCCTTCCAATTTTTATTGCTGAAAACTGGAGCCAATCGTTTTTTGTAGGCACTTTATTTACTGACTGACTATAGAATGAACGCATTAATTCTGCAGCATGCTGCACATTCACTTCCGCCCAGACTTGATGACTTGCGAAAGGATATTGCCCCCTCTTCACTTTCACTAATTTGTAGTTAACTAAATCGACATAAGGCGGGTGACAAAAATCAACGTTTCCAGAATACCCCGTAGTAATCACATGCAAACCAAGTTGCATTGCCTCAGCAATTCCACGACCAAATCCTTCAGCACGATGCAACGATAGAAAACTATCACAACATTGATACAGTGCTAATAGATCGGGTCTTGAAAGTGTTTCTTCTATAATATGAATACGACCATCTCGAAATGCTAGTTCCTTGAGTTTTTCCCAGGCG
>CAIOLR010000398.1 GCA_903859135.1 uncultured bacterium
ACCATTATGTGCCATATAACGAAATGGCTGCGCCATCATGGTGGCGGGTGCGGTATTCGTTGAAAACCGCGTATGGAAAAACAGGGTGCTGATTTCGTGATCGGTATCGTACAAATCCTTAAAATAAGGGATAACTTCAAAAGAATTTAAACGGCCTTTATAAACTTGAGTACGCGAACTCATCGACAAAGGATAAAAACCTGACAATTCAGCTCGACCAAATCCTTCTACTTCGATATCCAACAAAGCGGCCTGTATATGCTTTTCAATATCTTTATGTGTAGTATTTTTCAAACTGTCCGGACGGCCAAACACATACTGTTTTATCGGCAATTGTGCTTTTACCGATGCTTCGTTGATAACTTCCAGATCAACGGGGATAGTTCGCCGCATAATAATCGGCAAATTAAAATCTTTGAAATGACGTTCAATCAACTCATTCGCTGCTGAGTCGTAATGATCATGATCTTCAGGAAAAAAGAAATTAGCAACCCCAAATTGACCCAATTCTAGATCATTGATACCCGTAATTTTACGAAAAAAATTAAGCGATAAATCGATATTAACACCAGCACCATCACCTATACCTTCGGCACTCATACCACCACGATGGGGAATGGTGCACAAAGCTTCATGGGATTTAACCAATAAGTCGTGAGTTTGTTTGCTCTGTTTATGAGTAATAAACCCCACACCACAGCTGTCCTGCGATAAATCAGCGTTATAAAGCATCACATTTTTACTACCTAATCGGGGATCTTTATTCATTATCCGGCCCGTACTCTCATTTTCTCGTTATCTGCAGCGTTTATTGGTTGTATGCCGAGCTCATCAAAATGCTATAAATTCAGATTAAGCACTTTAATCAAGATTAATTTATACAAAAGTCATTCAGCAAACCGCACAATGGTAGCATGATGATGCTAATTTGTCATTTAAGGTCTAGAATTTAATGCAAAAAAAATAACCTCATATACACAATCAATTTATTATGAAGGTTCTACCGATTATATCTCAGCGCAGCTACCAAACCATAAAATTCAGATACAAAAAAACCTTGCTTGGCCTATACCAGCAAGGTTTTTTTGGAAAAATAGTGAGATTATTATTTACAACGTCAACTATCACATTGGCAATTCTGAATAGCCCATTAAGTATTCATCCACGGCTCTAGCTGCTTGCCTGCCCTCACGTATCGCCCAGACCACTAAAGATTGTCCGCGCCTTCCATCACCGGCAGCAAAAACCTTATCAATAGAAGTACTATAATGTTTTTCGTTAGCTTTAATTTGGCCACGCCCATCCAATTCAACTCCAAGCTGCTTTAGCAAGCCTTCGTGTACCGGATGAATAAAACCCATTGCTAGCAATACCAAATCAGCTTCCAGAGAAAAAGCACTATCGGGCTTTTCAGTCATTTTCCATTGCCCACCCTCTTGCTTCCATTCCACTTCCACCGCATTTAGATGAGTAATGACTCCATCCTTGCCTATGACACTTTGGGTATTAGTGCTCCAATAACGATGCTTTATTCCTTCATCATGTGACGTAGTCGTTCGGAGTTTGTTGGGCCAGTTAGGCCAAGTCAATGCTTTATTTTCTTTTTCAGGAGGTTTAGGCATAATTTCAAGTTGGACAACTGAAACTGCTCCTTGCCTTATTGACGTACCAATACAATCTGAGCCAGTATCACCTCCACCAATAACCACAACCCGTTTACCTTTCGCTGAAATAGCGACATCATCAGCAATATTATCACCCGCAACACGTTTATTTTGCTGACGTAAAAAATCCATTGCAAAATGAATTCCTCGGTAATCGTTACGACCTGCAACCTCCAAATCACGAGGCTTCTCGGAACCAACAGCTAACACCACCGCGTCATACTCATTGAGAATTTTTTGCACAGAAACGTCTTCACCTATATTGCTGTTAGGTCTAAATCGGACGCCTTCAGCTTGCATTTGGGCCATTCGTCGATCAATATGTTTTTTTTCCATCTTAAAATCAGGTATACCATAACGCAACAAACCGCCAATACGATCATTTTTCTCATAGACAAAAACCTCATGCCCAGCTCTTGCTAGCTGTTGCGCACAAGCCATACCAGCAGGTCCTGAACCAATTACCGCAACCCGCTTTCCTGTTCGTTGCGCTGGAATTAATGGCTTTACCCAACCCATCTCCCACGCTTTATCAATAATGGCTCGTTCAATTGATTTAATTGTCACCGGTTGATCGATTAAATTAAGTGTACACGCCGCTTCACAAGGTGCAGGACAAATACTACCGGTAAACTCGGGGAAATTGTTGGTACTATGCAAAATAGCCAAAGCCTCTTGCCAATCACCACGAAAAACA
>CAIOLR010000399.1 GCA_903859135.1 uncultured bacterium
AAATTCCAAGCATCCCACTCAAGCACTCTCCTTCTAATACATATTTTTCTAAGTCTATTTAGCTCTTCGCCACCCTTGTATCATCACATAAAAAACGGGTACAAAAGGAATGGCCAAAAAGGTAGAAGCCATCATTCCACCGAAAACAACAGTACCTAATGCCTGTTGACTTGCCCCGCCAGCACCTTCAGCACTCATCAATGGCAATACACCAAGAATAAAAGCAAAAGAGGTCATGAGTATTGGTCGGAAACGACGCCGTGTTGCTTCTATGGCAGCCTCTGCACTGGTCATACCTTCATCTTGCAACTTCTTGGCAAATTCAACGACCAAAATAGCATTCTTGCTCGCGAGCGCGATCATAAGTACCAGACCAACTTGAGTATAAAGATTGGTATCTAGATTACGAACTATTAATGCCAAAATAATACCCACCAAGGCCATGGGCACTACCATAATAACTGCTAAAGGCGTTGTCCAACTTTCATACTGCGCAGCAAGTACAAGAAAAACCAATAGTAACGAAAGCGCATAAATAAAATAGGCTTGACTACCTATCTGTTTTTGTTGATAGGCAATAGCCGTCCATTCATAACCCATCCCCATTGGCAATGAATTTGCTCCAATTTGATCAATCACATTAATCGCTTCTCCAGCACTAGACCCTGGTGCTGGAATCATGATTAAATTCGCTGCAGGGAATAGGTTATATCGACTTACTAATTCAGATCCAAGTTTACTTTCAACCTTCATTAACGTTCCAAGCGGTATCATTTCCTCGCGAACATTTTTGACGTACTGATTTTTAATATCTTCTACTCTCAATCGAAAAGGGGAATCAGCCTGCACGTAAACTTGAAATGATTGATTAAACTTATTAAATAAGTTGATATACATAGAGCCCATATAGCCTTGTAAGGCATTAAAGACATTATCCATGGCTACTTCAAGTGATTGAACCTTAGTGCGATCAACATCCAAGAATAATTGCGGACTTTGATTGCTAAAAGTTGTTGCAATCATGCCAATACCCGACTGAGCTCTGGCTATGCGAATTACTTCCTGTGTGGCTTTTTCTAGCTCAGCAAGTCCTTTTCCTTGCTTATCTTCAATAAGCAACTGAAGACCTCCACTAGCGCCTAAGCCCTGAATCGGAGGCGGTGGAAGAACAGTAGAATTAGCCTCAGGAATCTGACTTAGGGTTTTATTTAAATTAGCAATAATATGCGCTTGGTCAAGTTCTTTATCGCGTTTTCGGTCATCATCATAGCGTACAAAAGTTGCGATTGAATTCATCAACGGGGCAGAATCCAATGCCGAAAAACCACCCAAGACTACCCATGCTTTGATACCGGGTGTATTTTTTAGTAAAGCATCCATCTTGGCTGACACATTACGAACACGCGGCTGTGATGCACCCTCTGGTAATCGTGTGATAACAATACAATAGCCTTGATCCTCAATTGGCAAAAAACCAGTTGGATTGACTGTAAATGCAATGCCTCCTATAACGATAATCGAAATAAAGACCAGTGACATAACACGAGTTCTTTGCACCATCCATCTCACTAAACGAACATAGGCGTCCTCTATCCAAGCATAAACCTGATTAAATCGCTGATAAAAAGCACTCAATTGAAAGTCAGCCGGACGTGACCTTAGATACATTGCACATTGAGCTGGCTTAAGCGTTAAGGCATTAACTGCACTAATCACTGCCGTTGAAGTAATCACCAAGGCAAATTGACTAAATATCTGACCTCCAATACCAGGGAGAAAGGCGGATGGCAAAAATACAGA
>CAIOLR010000400.1 GCA_903859135.1 uncultured bacterium
CCATTGCCAATAACAACGGTTTCTTTTGGGGAGGACACTTCAATGGCCACAAAGACGGAATGCATTTTGAATTAGGAAAACTATCATGAGCTACCACTCAAAAACCATGGATGTAATTCAGCTCATGATAGCTTCATGGCCACTAAAACCTTAGCGAAACGATATCTCCTGAGTGCCGTTAAAAACAAACAATAACGAAGAAAAAAATTATACAGATGAAAATTTTATAAAATAAATTCAGAAAAAATATGTCAGAAAATAGATTCATACAGATGAATACAGCATTGTTGGATTCACCTGATAAAAACAATCACGTTACTAAAGCATTTTCGGCACCAGCAGATACACAGGTATCCCGGTCGATGACTTGGCAAATTTCTTCCAGTGGAATAAACTTGATCAAACAATTTGAGCGCTTCATGCCACAAAAATACAATGATCAAGCTGGCCATTGCACCGTTGGTTATGGCACATTGATCCATCACGGCAACTGTAATGGAGATACTTCGGAGCAACCCTATGCCAATGGAATCACCGA
Source organism: uncultured bacterium (assembly GCA_903859135.1). GTDB lineage: Bacteria > Bacteroidota > Bacteroidia > Sphingobacteriales > Sphingobacteriaceae > Daejeonella. Next base: position 539 of record CAIOLR010000400.1, read on the forward strand.
AGAGAGAGCTACTGAACTTTTGATGACTCGAGTCAATACCACACAACAGGTATTAAATGACACCATAACTGTCACACTCAATCAAAATCAGTTTGATGCATTAACTAGCTTTGTTTATAACATTGGTACAGGTGCTTGGCGAAGCTCTACCTTACGCCGTCTTCTCAATCAAGGTAATTATGGAGCTGTGCCAACTGAAATGAGAAAATGGGTTAAAGTACGCATCAAGGGTACACTTGTCGACTCACAAGGTTTAATCAATAGAAGAACACAAGAAATCGCATTATTTACAGGCACCTCTGGCGCACAATCAATCACTTCTAGTTGGAATAACTTATCAGGAGAATTTTCTATTCAGAGTGATTTTATAAGCCAATATTCACAAAATGCAATCGATAGCATGCGCACCACACGTGTTCCCGCCTCGGTGACGTTGGCCCAAGCAGCTTTGGAATCGGGTTGGGGTAGACATGCCCCAGGGTTAAATTTCTTTGGAATTAAAGCAGGATCAACCTGGACAGGACAAAGGCAACTATTAATGACCACCGAAATTCATAACGACAATGAAAGAAGTCGCCACCAATATCCTGAAATCATCTCCATTGAGCCATTTACAGATAACAATGGAGCAACCAAATACAGATGGCGAGTAAAAGATAATTTCAGAGCGTATGCCAGTGCGACAGATAGTTTCAACGATCATGGCAACTTTTTAATTACCAATAGCCGATACCACGAAGCTTTTAATCATACGGATGATGGACGTCAATTTGCAAGAGAAATCGGACGAGCTGGATACGCTACCGACCCCAATTATGCAGATACACTCATATCCATTATCAATCAAAACAACCTGACCCAATACGATGCCGTACCAGCATCTCAAAGCATTTATTTTAGTCAAAGTTTAACACTTCAGGATAGTGTTAATGATATACTTTCTAACCCTGGCCGGGTAGTTATTCCAGCCAATATTAGACAACAACTCGAGTATATCCGATCAAATGGGAACTATCAACTAGACTCAAATACATTTGTTCCTTCCTTGTCTTTATTACAGAGTATCAATCAAATGATATATTTCTCATTGGATCATAACCGAACTGCAAACCCAGCTTTTGGAATCTTAAGTTATATCCGGCCACGCTCCTCGCACCACTCCAATGGTACAGCGGTCGACTTAACGCATATCGACGGCATACGAATTGATGTTCGCAACCAAGCACAATGCCTCGATGCTGTTGTGGCAGCCATTAACAACCTTGCACCTGGTAATTATGCTTTAGGATTGCCTCGTCCTCCATACGCTGACGGCACAGGTGCACAACACGATTTCACGACCTACAACAACCATATAACCGTTTACGCAAATACCACTCCACCTACACTATTACCACAGTTTCAAGATTTACCCACTACGGGGAATTTATTTCTACCCAACCAATACAACGAACACTCACCATCAGGCCGAACAGCTACCGACCTCAATTTTATAGCCAATATTAGTTCTCGAAGTACATTGAAAACAGCTATCGATAATGCGGGAGCAAGGGGAGCTAATATTCTCTTCTTATTTGCCGATGCATTGGATCATTTACATATTCAAGCAATGTGATAGGGTCGATTCTAAAGACAATAAATTAATGTGCGACCTATGGTTCCCTGTCTTGTTCTAAAATAAGTTTACGTTATCTGAGGACAAGACAAGGAACATAAACGATTCGGCTTCATTGCCCTCATATGGATCAAGCTAAGCCAATAACAATTTTGCAGCAATAGCCCACATCGTAATACCAATTCCAATTTCTAAAACACGCCAAGCAGATGGTTTAGCAAAAAGTGGCCTCAATAATGACGCCCCATATCCAAGACTGAAGAAAAATACCAACGAAGCAAGTGTAGCACCTAAACCAAATACTACTTTTTGATTAGGAAATCCAGTAGAAATAGAACCAATCAAAAATACGGTATCCAAATACACATGTGGATTCAACCAAGTCAGTGCCAAACAGGTCCCCAAAGTGGCAATCAATGATTTTGTAACCACTTCACTTGGCACTAAAGACCCAACCGATTTACATGCTGTCCATATGCTTTTAGCTCCATAACCAATCAAAAAAGCACTCCCTGCATATCGCATCACAGATTCTACCCATGGTAACTTCCCGATAATTAAAGAAAACCCAGACACCCCAAAAGCAATAAGAACAGCGTCAGAAACAGCACAGGTTAAACAGATCCAAAAAACATGCTCACGACGCAATCCTTGTCTCAAAACAAAAGCATTTTGGGACCCAATAGCCAAAATCAAAGAAAAACTTAAAGTAAAACCTGCTAAAAAAGCTTCCATTTCTAAAAAAACAATATTGAACTTATAATTAAACTACTTGAGCCTGCCCCCTCATGTCAGGCTTTCCAATATTATCCCTCACGCAAAAAATTAATGATGATGGCGATCTATCTGATACAAAACGTGCCTATAAAGTGGGGGGGGGCAATAGTTGGATTCAAGTCATAAATGCAACTTTGTTGGTTTCAAAATTAGCCAAAAAGCATTCGTTTGGGGATAAAAATCTGATTTTTTTCTTGGTCTATTATTGAGTTATTGGATATAGAAACAATAATAAGCAAAGGGACCATAATTTTTTAAACATCTCATTCCATCTCCATATTTTCAAATGTTACGCGCTGATTTCTCTCCTTTCTAAATTGCAATTTTATTCTTACGTTTATAAAACCGTTAAAATAAAATTTGTATTAATTCTGCCTGCTGCCTATGTTACGAGTTGATAGCAATAAGCCCTATAAAATTGTTTACGCGATATGCAAACATGCATTTCTAGGCTATTTGATTGAGCCACATGTAGTGCAACTGAATGCAGATGGAAATTTTTCGCTGACTCATCAGCGGCTTTTTAGCACAACAGCGAAAGAGTTTGACAGAATACTGGATGCTGATGATCACAAGCTTGTTGCTATTCTGGAAGATATTGAGCAGAGTAACCTGATTAAACAATTGTATAAAAAAACGGTTCGGCCGCTGAAGTTTTTCAGCACGGTATTTAATGATAAGCTACACGAACAATTTCGCCCAAAAATTGAAGAAAAGTTAGTAGAAGCACTTCAGTTGTTGAAAAACAG
>CAIOLR010000401.1 GCA_903859135.1 uncultured bacterium
AAGCGGTTTATTGCGTGGCTTTAATATGGCCTTTTTTAATTTAATTTCTTGGTTATTAGCAACCTTAATTAGTTTGTTTTTTTGCCTAGAATTTTCAGTATTTTTGTCGTCTACTATCAATGATCAAAAGCCAAAAACAATCGCTTCTTTTTTTGCTTTATTTTTAATCACACTAATCATTAGTAGAATAATTCGAATGCTTTTCGGTGAAACCATAAAAAAAGCTAACATAAGACTTACTGAACGACTGAGCGGTATGATTTTTGGTGGCCTCCATGGGCTCCTTATTATCACACTTTTAGTTATGCTGGCAGGACTGTCCAACCTGCCAAATGAGCCCTGGTGGATGGAATCAAAATTATTACCTCCCTATCAACTAACTGCTATTTGGTTAAATAACCACATTCCGTCAGGACTGGCTGAATATATTCATTATCGTTAACAACTTACAGACTCAAGTCAAAATTATGTGTGGTATTATCGCTATCGTTTCACATCAAGCTGTTAACCAAGAGCTCTATGATGCACTAACTGTCTTACAACACCGCGGCCAAGATGCTGCAGGTATAGTCACATGTGAGAAAGGACGTTTACATTTACGTAAAGATAACGGCCTCACTCGCGATGTCTTTAACAACGCCCAAATGCTTAAATTAAAAGGCAATATGGGCATAGGTCACGTTCGCTATCCAACGGCGGGCTGTACTAGCTCAGCAGAAGCACAACCCTTCTATGTAAACTCACCCTTTGGATTAACCCTTGCACATAACGGTAATCTAACCAATACCGAAGAATTAAAAAAAGCACTATTCGTAGAAGATCAACGACATATTAATACTGACTCTGACTCTGAGGTTTTATTAAATGTTTTTGCTCATGAACTTCAAAGCTTGGGCAAACTAGACTTAAGCGTCGATGATGTTTTTCAGGCCGTAAGTGGTGTTCACAAAAGATGTCGTGGCGCTTATGCGGTTGTTATCATGATTGCCGGCGTCGGTATCTTGGGCTTTAGAGACCCTCATGGAATCAGACCTGTCGTATTTGGTGAGCGAAAAACAGAAGAAGGTTCTGACTTTATGATAGCTTCAGAAAGTGTCGCTCTTAATGTATTGGGTTTTGACCTTATCAGAGACATAGAACCCGGCGAAGCAATTTTCATTGAAGAATCCGGAGTTTTACATACAAAGCAATGCTCAGAACAAGTAGACCATTGCCCCTGTATATTTGAGTACGTTTACTTTGCTCGCCCAGATTCAATTATTGATGATATTTCTGTTTATAAAGCACGACTCCGCATGGGTGATAAACTGGCTGCCAAAGTTATCAGAGAATGGCCTGATTATGACATTGATGTTGTTATTCCTATTCCTGATACGAGTCGAACCTCTGCTTTACAAATGGCCAATAAGCTCGGTGTTAAATTTAGTGAAGGCTTTATGAAAAACCGTTATATCGGTCGAACTTTCATTATGCCCGGTCAAAAAATGCGTGAAAAGTCAGTTCGACAAAAGCTTAATGCTATCGATCTTGAATTTAATGGCAAAAACGTTTTACTAGTTGATGATTCCGTAGTCAGAGGTACAACATCAGCTCAGATCATACAAATGGCGCGTGATGCAGGTGCCAAAAAAGTTTACTTTGCTTCAGCTGCGCCTCCGGTTCGCTATCCCAATGTTTATGGTATTGATATGCCGGCTGCACACGAATTGATTGCACATGATCGGACCGAGGATGAAGTCTGTGAAGCTATCGGTGCAGACAGATTAATTTATCAAGACCTTGATGACCTAATTGAAGCAGTTCGCAAAGGGAATCCCTCTATTAAACATTTCGATACCTCATGTTTCAGTAAAGAATATATTACCGGCGACATTGATGATACTTATCTGGATAAAACTGAAGCACTACGTAACGATAATGCTCAAGCGGAGCGTAACTCTGAAAAATCCATTATCGAAATGTTATAAGAATAGCGCCAGTAATTGTTCTCAATTCGCAACCACAAGGGATTACCCCTACCGTTTATAATAAAAACCTATGAAAGACATTAACTGGAACGACTATTCTCTGGAAACGCAGGCAATAAGAGTAGGCCATAAGCGCACTCATGAAGATGAGCACAGCATTCCGATCTTTACAACCTCCAGTTATGTATTTAAAAGTGCAGAAGAAGCGGCTTTACGTTTTACCGGAAAAAAACCTGGCAATATATACTCACGCTTTACCAATCCAACCGTCAATGCCTTTCAGGAACGACTAGCTTTAATGGAAAAAGGGGAGCG
>CAIOLR010000402.1 GCA_903859135.1 uncultured bacterium
AATCATAGTGAGCCACTTAAAGTGATGCTGCGCCAATCTAATTGAGCCACCCCCGCGCCAAATATGAGAACCACTTTGGAAGTGTTTTTTAGGCTATTAGTTAGTAGATATTAACTAATAAGAGATTAAATTTTAATGAGGATATATAATATGGCTACAGTACGAGAAGTTTTATACCAAAGTACCAAAGGATTTAGTAACAGACTCCCCGACAGGTAATTTGAGATAAAGTTAAGGAAATGAGTAAGTGTCTGAGAGGCAACAACTATATTGGCAGAGTATATGAAGAGAATATTAAAACTGCAGGAAATTGCTTTAAATGTGAATGGATATAAAGGATAAGGTGAATTTAATAACACAAAAAAAACACATTATCCTTATGAAAGAAACTTTATACAAATCATTCTCATTTTGCAACCGTGAAGTTGAGCTTGCAATCGATCAAATTTATGGTATGACCCAATGTCGCAAAACATCATCAACAGCACTGTCTCCGTATGTTAGAGGGGAGATTGCCCCCGATTCAAAAAACAGAGCAATAGAAAGGTTTCGTCAAAATGGAACCCTGCAAACAGAGGAATACCTTGAAGTTCTACACAAACTGTTTGAACGCGGCTTAAAACGGGAAGAAAAGAGGATGAAGAAGAAAAGCAAGCGGATACAAAAAGTCGTTTTGTCATTTGACCGCACCAACTGGGAATATGGCGAAACAAGCATAAATGCTTTTGTTGCTTTTGCATCTGGTGAAAATATCAGTGCTATGATTGCGCTTAAAATGCTAGATAACAAAGGTGGTAACAGTAATAGCGATGACCGCATTAATCTCGCAAAGGAAGTGGTGCAACGGTATGGAAAAGAGCGAATCCAGATGATGTTGGGGGATCGTGAATTTTTTAGCGTAAGATTTGCAACTTGGTTAGTAATGCAGGATGTTCGATTTGTTATTCGTGTACGTGAGAACTTAGATTTTCTGCAGGAGTACTTAAAACACAAGATTAAAAAGGAGGGGAGGATTTTTAGAGACGTATTGATTGGGGAATATGATGGTTATAAACTTAGGTGTGACCTGAGCATAAAAAGGCTGGCAGATGAATGGTTGATAGTGGTATCACATAAAGTAAAAAATCCACTGCAGGCATATCGGAAGAGATGGGGAATAGAGAGTTTTTTCAGGATGTTGAAGACAGGCGGATTTAATATTGAGGACACAAAGATTACTTCTCCTAAGCGGTTATGTATTCTATTTTTGATGTGTGCGATTGCGCATATAATGTGCGTAGCCATTGGCATTTACTGGCATGAAAACATCAAGCCCGTACGATGGAAACCTAAAGATGAATGTTACGAATTTAGTTTTTTTAGATACGGGATAGATCGGCTGCGAGCCCTCATAATTACTGACCCGGATAGTGTTTGCACCCTTATTGCCCGCGTATTTGCTCATGTGTAACCAACTTGTCGGGGAGTATGTTTGGGAAAGGGATTACCACATCTAAATTCAGGAAAATTGGATGTTTTTATTACAAATTCGCAAAAACTCCAATCAAAAGTCTGAAAAAATAACTTTGGGGTGTTCACAGATGTTTTGGGTTAAAAAATCTTGCCGAAACCCGCAATCAGTTGATCAGATAATTTTGATTTTTTCTTTTCATCAAACACTATGGTTGCTTCATGCTTATTTACAACTTCACTACCAAGTTGCCATCTTGAAAAATTATCTACAGTTAAATACGCATCATAGTTTGGTGAGATGAACATAGTTGCTGGAGTTGGGAGTGGTGTGGTGATTATGGCTTCCGTAGGCTTAGCAAGAATGGTTA
>CAIOLR010000403.1 GCA_903859135.1 uncultured bacterium
ACTAAACCCAATGCTGCTAATCCAAATGGTGGTATTGTTAAGAAAGAAGCAACCATTCATGTTTCTAACTTAATGCTAGTGGATGCTAAAACAAATAAAGTAACCCGCGTAGGTAAGAAAATAAATGCTGATGGTAAGTCGGTTCGTATAGCTAAAATATCTGGAGAGGAAATTAAATAATGACTTACGTACCAAGATTAAAATCAAAATATAAAGAGGAAATAGTTTCTGCTTTAAAAGATAAATTCCAATACAAAAGCGTAATGGAAGTTCCAAAATTGCAAAAGATTGCAATTAACCAAGGTGTTGGAGCAGCTGTGACTGATAAGAAAATGATTGATAATGCGATCAATGAAATGACTACCATTACTGGTCAGAAAGCAGTATCAACTAAATCCAAAAAGGATATATCTAACTTTAAATTACGTAAAGGAATGCCTATTGGTGTTCGTGTTACTTTGCGCGATAACAAGATGTATGAGTTTTTAGATCGTCTAATGGCTGTTGCACTTCCTCGTATTCGGGATTTCAAAGGGATCAATGATAAAGGATTTGACGGAAGAGGTAATTATACTTTAGGTGTTACTGAGCAAATTATTTTTCCAGAAATAAATATCGATCAGATTAACAAAATTATGGGTATGGATATTACATTTGTAACAACAGCAAATACTGATGCCGAAGCCTTAGAGTTGCTTAAGCAGTTTGGACTACCATTTAAAAATCAAAATACAAATAACAATGGCTAAAGAAGGGGTAAAAGCACGTGGAATTAAACGTGCCAAATTAGTTGCCAGATATGCTGAAAAAAGAGCAGCCTTAAAAGCAGCTGGAGATTTCGAAGGATTAGATAAATTGCCCAAAAATGCATCTCCAGTTCGTTTACATAATCGTTGTAAACTAAGTGGTCGTCCACGTGGATATATGCGTCAGTTTGGTATCTCTCGTGTAACTTTCCGTGATATGGCTTTGGCAGGAAAAATACCTGGAGTGAAAAAAGCAAGCTGGTAATTTAGTAATTTTGAAAAAAATAAGACACATCATTGTCTAATCCTATTGACTAAGTATAAATCGATGAAAGGTATTTATCCTATATCAGGATAAGTAAACCACCATCAAAATAAATAAAAAATGAATACAGATACAATAGCGGATTACCTTACACGAGTGAGGAATGCCATTAAGGCAAACCATCGAGTTGTGGAAATTCCTGCGTCAAATATTAAAAAGGAAATCACAAAAGTACTTTTTGAAAAAGGGTATATCGCGAATTATAAATTCGAAGATGATACGACTCAAGGAAATATCAAAATAGCACTGAAATATAACCCTATCACTAAAGTGCCAGCTATTCGTAGCATTTCTCGTGTGAGTAAGCCTGGTTTGAGAAAATATGCAGGTGTTGATAATATGCCACGTGTATTGAATGGATTAGGAATTGCTGTTCTATCTACCTCTAGAGGTGTGATGTCTGATAAAGAGGCAAAGAATCTAAATATTGGTGGTGAGGTTTTATGTTACGTTTATTAATTAGAGGAGGAACATAAAAATGTCAAGAATAGGTAAAGCCCCAATTCATATTCCAAGCGAAGTCATATTTACAGTATCAGATACCAATTTGGTGACGATCAAAGGGCCCAAAGGCGAGCTTAGTCAGCAAGTAGATACAGATATGACAGTGCTACAGGAAGGAACAGATATCATAGTTAAATGCCCAACAACACAAAAACGCCATAAAGCTTTGCATGGTTTGTATCGCTCATTGATTAACAATATGGTTGTTGGTGTCACTCAAGGGTATAAAATAGAACAAGAACTGGTTGGTGTAGGTTATCGTGCGACTAATCAAGGAAATACATTGGATATGGTGCTTGGGTTCTCTCATCACTATGTATTTCAGTTACCTAAAGAAGTTAAAGTCACTACTACAGCTGAAAAAGGTAAGAATCCAACTATTATTATTGAAAGTACTGATAAACAGTTGTTGGGTCAAGTAGCTGCCAAAATTCGTTCATTGCGTCCACCTGAGCCATATAAAGGTAAAGGTATCAAGTTTGTTGGAGAGGTTTTACGAAGAAAAGCAGGTAAATCAGCAGCTAAAAAATAAAATTATCATGGCAGGAATTAAAGTTTCTCGTAGAGAACGTATAAAAAAAGGAATCAGAAAAAAATTAGCTGGTTCCCCAGAGCGTCCCCGTCTGTGCGTATACAGAAGTAATAAGGGAATTTATGCTCAGATTATCGATGATAATCATGGTAAAACGATTGCTTCAGCATCATCTTTGTCAAAAGATTTTGTTGCCAATGGAAATAAATCTGATCAATCTACAGCAGTTGGGAAGTTAGTTGCTCAAAAAGCATTGGCTGCAGGTGTTAGTAAAGTAGTTTTTGATAGAAATGGGTATTTATATCATGGCCGTGTGAAGTCGTTGGCAGAAGCTGCCAGAGAAGCTGGTTTAATATTTTAATCTGATAAATAGGAATGTCAACTATAAATATAAAAAGAGTAAAAACAAGCGAAATTGAATTAAAAGATCGTTTGGTTAGCATCCAACGTGTTGCTAAGGTTACTAAAGGTGGCCGAACTTTTAGTTTTTCAGCTATCGTTGTAGTAGGTGATGAAAAGGGTGTGGTGGGCTACGGCTTAGGAAAAGCTAAGGAGGTGACTGAAGCAATTGCTAAGGGAGTAGATGATGCAAAGAAGAACTTAGTAAAAGTTCCTATTATCAATGGAACTGTTCCTCACGAGCAATATGGTAAATTTTCAGGTGGTTTTGTTTTCATTAAACCAGCTGCAGATGGTACAGGTGTTATTGCTGGTGGAGCAATGCGAGCGGTGTTAGAGAGTGCAGGTATTCATAATGTATTGGCAAAATCAAAGGGATCATCAAATCCGCATAACGTAGTTAAGGCGACAGTTTCAGCTCTGTCTCAGATGCGTGATGCATACACAGTGGCTCAGCAACGTGGGGTAGATTTAAAGAAAGTTTTTAACGGATAAAATACCATGGCAAAGATTAAAATCACTCAAATTAAGAGCGTTATCGACGGAAGTGAACGCCAAAAGAGAACTGTGCAGGCTTTGGGTTTAAAAAAAATAAATCATTCTGTAGAGGTTGAAGCAAACCTTGCTATCATTGGAATGGTAAGAAAAGTTAATCATTTGGTAGCAGTAGAAAGTATCTAGACTATGAACTTAAGTAATTTAAAACCTGCAGAAGGTTCTACAAAAAATAGAAAACGAATTGGTCGAGGTACCGGTTCTGGTCGGGGTGGTACATCAACACGCGGTCATAAAGGAGCAGGTTCACGTTCTGGTTATACCAGCAAAGTGGGCTTTGAAGGCGGGCAAATGCCTTTACAACGTCGCTTACCAAAAGTGGGCTTTAATAATGTTAATCGCGTGGAATATGTGGGGATTAATTTGGATGCCTTACAAGCTTTGGCTGATAAGTACCAATTAGATCAAATAGGATTCGATACCCTTAGAGAGCATGGGTTAGCGTCAAAAAATGACCTGATTAAAGTGTTAGGAAGAGGTGAAATTAAGTCTAAATTAGAAGTTAAAGCTCATGCTTTTTCGGCAGCTGCTCAAAAAGCAATAGAATTAGCTGGTGGTACCATCGTTAAGCTATAATCCATGAAAAAGCTGATTGCAACCCTCTCTAATATTTGGAAAATAGAAGATTTAAGAGCGCGAATTTTATTCACGCTTTTTTGTCTATTGGTGTATAGAATAGGTTCATTTATTGTATTGCCAGGAGTAAACCATGCTGCATTGCAAAACCATGCTGATAAGGGGGGCTTGCTAGGCCTATTAAATATGTTTGCAGGAGGATCTTTTTCTAGAGCTTCTATATTTGCTTTAGGTGTGATGCCTTACATTTCTGCCTCTATTGTGGTGCAGTTATTGGGTATTGCTGTTCCTTATTTTCAGAAGTTGCAGAAAGAAGGTGAAAGCGGTCGGATGAAATTAAATCAGACCACTCGTTATTTAACGATAGGGATTACTCTTTTGCAGGCAGTGGGTTTTGCGAAATCTCAAATTACCCCTGAATCTAAGATGATGGTGGAGCCTTTGTTTACCATTTCAACTATGTTTGTTTTGACAGCAGGAACGATGTTTGTCATGTGGTTGGGTGAAAAAATAACAGATAAAGGAATTGGTAACGGTATTTCGTTAATCATCATGGTAGGTATTATTGCCCAACTACCTTTTAGCTTAATTTCAGAGTTTAGCTCTCGGATGGGGGGACAAGGAGGATTGATTCCTTTTATTGTGGAGATTGTAGCTTTGTTTTTGGTCGTCATGTTTACAATTCTGATAGTTCAGGGAGTACGTAAAATACCCGTGCAGTATGCTAAAAAGATTGTAGGTAATAAGCAATATGGTGGTGTGCGTCAGTATATTCCTTTAAAAGTGAATGCTGCTGGTGTAATGCCTATTATATTTGCTCAAGCTATTATGTTTGTTCCAGCATATATTGGGCAACTTTTACCGAATGTGCAATCCTCGTTTTTGTCTTCACTAAGTAATGGTACTTCGTTAACGTATAATGTTACTTTTGCAGTGATGATCATACTTTTCACGTTTTTTTATACGGCTATTACAGTTAATCCGATGCAAATGGCGGACGATATGAAGAAAAATGGAGGCTTTGTTCCGGGTATAAAACCTGGTTTGGCTACGGGCGAATATATAGACGCCATTATATCAAAAATCACTTTGCCTGGATCTATATTTATTGCAATTATTGCGATACTTCCATCCATCGCTATTGTTATGGGCGTTAACAGTCAGTTTGCACATTTTTATGGTGGGACCTCCTTATTAATTTTGGTGGGTGTTGTTTTAGATACTTTGCAACAAATTGAAAGTCATTTATTAATGCGTCATTATGATGGGTTGATGAAGACAGGACGGATTAAAGGTCGGTCACCAGTGACCGCAGATTCTGCGATATAAGTAGGAGAATATTCATGTCAAAGCTTTATTATAAATCTCTTGAGCAAATAGAGGGGATTAGGGAGAGTGCTTTATTAGTTTCTAAAACCCATGCAGAGGTTGCCAAGATAATTGATGCGGGCGTCAAGACAATAACGTTAGATAAATTAGCCGAAACGTTTATTCGTGATTATGGTGGGATTCCTGCTTTTTTAAACTATCCAGGACATTCAAGTTTATTCCCAAACTCTCTTTGTATCTCATTGAATGATCAGGTGGTACATGGTTTTCCAGGAGATTATGAGTTGAAAGATGGAGACATTGTCTCTGTCGATTGTGGAGTTATATTGAATGGCTTTTATGGGGACTCGGCCTATACTTTTGCAATTGGTGATATTGATCCCGATACGTTGAGGCTTTTAAAGGTGACTCAAGAGTGTTTGGATTTAGGAATTCAAAAAGCAGTAGTTGGAATGCGAGTTGGAGACATAGGTCATGCGATTCAAGAACATGCTCAAAAATCAGGCTATGGCGTGGTTAGAGAGCTTGTTGGACATGGAGTAGGTATTGAGCTTCATGAGAAGCCAGAAGTTCCAAATTATGGCAAAAAAGGATCTGGGATAAAGCTTGAGGAAGGAATGGTTATAGCCATAGAGCCGATGATTAATGCTGGGAAGGCTGCTGTCAAGTTTTGGAAAGATGGTTGGACTGTGAGTACAATAGACGGAAAACCGTCGGCACTTTTTGAACATACGGTGGCTATTAAAAAAAATAAGGCTGATGTTCTCTCTACTTTTAGCTATATAGAAGAAGTTTTGAAAACAAATTAGTAAATATTGATATTTTTTATTTAGTTTTGCAACCCCATTACAGTGGGTCTTAGTTTGAGTAAAGATTAATAAAATATATGGCCAAACAGGCTTCGATTGAACAAGATGGAGTAATCAGGGAAGCATTGTCTAATGCAATGTTTCGTGTAGAGTTAGAAAATGGACATGAGATTATTGCTCATATTTCTGGCAAGATGAGGATGCATTATATTAAAATTTTACCAGGTGATAAGGTGAAATTAGAAATGTCTCCGTATGACTTAAGTAAGGGTAGGATAACTTATCGGTATAAATAATAAATAGTAAGATGAAAATTAGAGCATCCATAAAAAAACGTAGCGCGGATTGTAAAATTATTCGTCGTAAAGGAAAACTTTTTGTGATCAACAAAAAAAATCCTAAGTATAAACAACGTCAGGGATAATAATTACGGGAAACACTATCAAAAATAAAAAATGGCAAGGATAGCAGGTATAGATTTACCAAAAAATAAAAGGGGAGAAATCGGACTTACATACATTTTTGGTATAGGTAGGGCAACCGCTCAGCGCATACTGAATAATGCAGGTATTGGCTATGATGTAAAAGTTCAGGATTGGACTGATGATCAGTTGACAGGAATTCGTACCCTTATTTCAGATGAGATTAAAGTAGAAGGTGCTTTGCGTTCAGAAGTTCAATTGAATATCAAGCGTTTGATGGATATTGGATGCTATCGTGGCTTGCGTCATCGTAAGAGTCTACCTGTGCGTGGTCAGCGTACAAAAAATAACACTCGTACAAGAAAAGGTAAACGTAAGACAGTTGCTAACAAGAAGAAGGCTACTAAGTAAGACTACATAGATAATGGCAAAAAGTAAAAAAGTAACTAAAAAACGCGTTGTTGTTGTTGAGCCTGTTGGCGAAGCACATATCAATGCCACATTTAACAACATTATTGTCACTTTAACTAATACTCAAGGACAAGCCATATCATGGTCGTCTGCAGGTAAAATGGGTTTTAAAGGGTCGAAGAAAAACACTCCTTATGCTGCTGGTCAGGCCGCTTCTGATTGTGCTAAAGTGGCACATGATTTGGGTTTGCGTAAAGTGAAAGTGTATGTTAAAGGACCTGGATCTGGTCGTGAGTCGGCTATTCGTACTTTACAAACGACAGGCATAGAAGTTTCTTCCATACATGACATTACGCCCCTTCCTCATAATGGGTGTCGTCCTCCAAAAAGAAGACGAGTTTAAATTTATTTAATTATAATAATCTAGTTTTAAAGCTAAGATTCTGTAGCTGAAGGCTGCTTGATACTTTAAAAACAAACAATCATGGCAAGATACACTGGACCAAAATCCAAAATTGCAAGAAGATTCAGAGAGCCTATTTTTGGACCTGATAAAGCATTAGAAAGAAAAAATTACCCTCCTGGGATGCATGGTACCTCTAGAAAAAGAGGAAAGCAGTCTGAGTTTGCTGTTCAGTTAATGGAAAAGCAAAAAGTGAAATATACCTATGGAGTGTTGGAACGCTATTTTGAAAATTTGTTCCATAAATCTTCTGCAAGAGAAGGAATTACAGGTGAAAATTTGCTGAAATTCTTAGAAGCTCGATTGGATAATGCTGTTTACCGTTTGGGTATTGCCCCGACTCGATCAGCTGCACGTCAGTTGGTTGGTCATAAACACATTACTGTAAATGGGGGTGTTGTTAACATTGCATCTTATTCTTTGCGTCCAGGTGATGTTATTGCTGTTCGTGAGCGTTCAAAATCACTTGAGGCAGTTACTAAATCTGTTTCAGGCAGAAAAATAAATCGCTATAGTTGGTTAGAGTGGAACCCTGCAGAGTTAAATGGTAAGTTTCTGAACTATCCAAACCGAGATGAAATTCCTGAAAATATCAAGGAAAATCTGATTGTCGAATTGTACTCTAAGTAGTAAAAAGCTCTTTTTACAAGAGTTTGTCTTCGATAAGTTACAATTAAATCGTATCAATTATAATTAACCATAATAGTAAATGGCAATTTTAGCATTTCAAAAACCTGATAAGGTTATCATGCAAAAATCTACGGATTTTGATGGCACATTTGAATTCAGACCTTTAGAACCTGGATTCGGTGTTACAATTGGTAACGCTTTGAGGAGAATACTTTTGTCCTCTTTGGAAGGTTTCGCGATTACTTCGGTGCGTTTTTCTGGAGTGTCTCATGAATTTTCTACAATAAAAGGTGTTGTAGAGGATTTAACTGAGATTATTTTGAATCTAAAACAGGTGCGTTTCAAGAAAACAGGTGATGCTGCTGACTCTGAGAAAATATTTGTAGTTATCAATGGTCAGGATCAGTTTAAGGCGGGTGATATTTCTAAATTTTCTAGCAATTTCTCTGTGCTGAATTCAGACATGGTCATCTGTAACATGGAGTCTTCTGTTACGCTTGAAATAGAGTTAACGGTAAATAAGGGAAGAGGATATGTGGCTGCTGAAGAGAATAAAAGTACAGACTCTCCTTTAGGTGTTATCGCTATTGATTCCATATATACTCCGATCAAAAATGTAAAGTATATGATCGAGAATTTTCGTGTGGAACAAAAGACAGATTATGAGAAATTAGTGTTGGACATTACCACTGATGGATCTATTCATCCAGAGGATGCACTAAAGGAAGCTGCTAAGATCTTGATACATCACTTCATGTTGTTTTCTAACGAAAGTATGATAATGGAGTCACAAACTAAAGAAGAAGCGAAGGAAGTGGACGAAGAGTTTGTGCAGATGCGTAAAATTCTTAAGACAGAACTTTCGGATCTTGATCTATCCGTGCGTGCTTTGAATTGTTTGAAAGCAGCTGACACACGTACATTGGCGGATCTTGTATCTTTTGATGTTGCCGATATGCTTAAATTTAGAAATTTTGGTAAAAAATCATTAACTGAAATTCAAGATTTAGTAAGATCAAAAGGTTTAACTTTTGGGATGAATCTTTCTAAATATAAATTAGACGAAGACTAACATAAGCGAGCGCATAATTCCCGATCCCGATAGGTTGATTGACGGTATGCACGTGATAATTAAATAAAAAATGAGACACGGTAAAAAAAATAATCATCTAAGTCGTACAGATAGTCATCGTAGAGCGATGCTAGCAAATATGGCTTCCTCGCTGATCTTGCACAAACGTATTACTACTACGTTGGCAAAAGCAAAAGCTTTGCGCGTTTACGTAGAGCCAATTATTACAAAATCTAAAAATGATACGACACATTCTCGTAGAACGGTGTTTAGCTATCTTCAGGATAAAGATGTAGTGACTATGCTCTTCCGTGAAGTAGCTGAGAAGGTAGCTAATCGTCCAGGTGGGTATACTCGTATTTTGAAAATGGGTAATCGTTTGGGTGATAATGCATCCATGGCCCTGATCGAGTTGGTAGATTATAATGAAATTTACAAAACAGGTGAGGCTGCAGTTGAGAAGAAAACGACTCGTCGTCGTGGATCTAAAGCTAAGAAAGCAGATGCTACATCTGTTGAAGGGAAAGTAGATTCACCAGCAGTTGAAGAAACGCCAGCCACTGATGCTACGATCGATGAAAAAGGAGAATAGTTGATATTCCACGTTTAGAATAAACTAAAAAAGCCTTGCTTATATAAGCAGGGCTTTTTTATTTAAAGAGATAAGCAGCGTGAATTTTTCGTACCTGCTTTAGCTAGTTTGAAGACGAGGAGCATATGGGTTCGAAGTTGTATTTTTTAAACCTTTAATGGGAAACACACTAGTCGACAAGAGTTACTGTGATGCTTTGACTTGATACGTTTATAAGTGGATTTACTCTTTTTTTAGATTTTAAGTGTTAGGCTCATTGCCCCGTCTGGCTTATGTATATTTATAAGCACGTTGTCACCTTTCGGTTGATTATTATTATAATGAGATAGAATTATATTCAGCTCGGCTATGGTGGTTGCCTTCCTTAGTGCATCCAAATCTGTTGTATTGTTTGCATTTTCGAAAAACCATAAACCTTTTCCAGCCGGTGATTCCTTGGGTATTTTTATTGAAGCTACATTACTGCCATTTAGCTCGATACCACTTAATTCTCGGCATCCTGTCAGGTCTAAATCGCCACCGAAATCAGGACTAATTAGTCGGTCCTCAAAAAGGAATCAAGTATCACATTATTAACAATTTACATTAAAATATGTGTATAAAATTATGCAATAAATGGATGTATTTATAACAAAAACTGGTA
>CAIOLR010000404.1 GCA_903859135.1 uncultured bacterium
CTTCTTCACCAAACCTATTGTGAAGCGATCGCCACTATTTAACGTAATACCCGAAAACTGGTAAACCGTACTCGTACTTCCCCCTATTTGAGTAGCTGTTTGGTAAACGCCAGTTCCCGAAATTGAACTCGTAAAACCTCCTGTATTACCTCGATCAATCAACAAACATAAATCTGTTGTTGCATAAGGTACTGTACTGGAAAAAGCACCCGCCAAATTGAATCGCAAAACAGTTGAACTCACTCCTCCCGTATTCTGTGGCTGCCAGACGCGTGCTAAACGCATACGCATGGGCGTGGCAGTTCCTGGATTCAGCGGCAAATCACTCGTTGTAATCGAGCCCGTCAACGCGCCGTTGTTACCAACCATCAAAAATGACTTATCTGTCCCAAAATTACCCGTATTGGATGCGTTCGATGTCGTAATAGACCCAATGCCAAACGTAAGAATATCTGCTCCTGTAGCACTCGTAGTTTGTTTTTGATTCAAGCCACTATTATCATCTCTACCTATACCCATCACCGTATTAGTATACGATGTATTGGATAATGCCCCCCATACAATCGTGGTACCATCGCTCGCTAAGTAATTTGGCATCGCTGTCGGATCTAAATGAATGCCATATTTAATAGCTAAATAGCTTTGCGTACGTATTAATTCTCCTGATGAGATGCCACGGTTATAATAAATTACCTCGGCAAGATCTCCTTGAAAAATTCGGGTATTAGATCCACCTAAAGTCCTACCCCCAATTTCAAAGCTAGTCACTGAAGTGCCAACAATAACACATGAAGTAGCATTATTAAACTGAACTCCGTTCAAGTATATCAAAGAACCAGAGGTAGAGCTATTACTTGTGTACATACCTGTCACTATACTCGGAAAACTAGTTTTGGACGTACTACTTCCAGGACATCCATTTCCGTCAAGAGAATAGCTATTTGAAGGAGGACAACCAACATTTAAACCTGGACCAGCAGGAAAACCGCCTTGTGTTGAAGCAAACACAGCACCAAATTCGACACCAGTTATCGCATTTCTGGCAACACCAATAATAGTATTGCTCACCGAAAAACTAAAATTGCCTACCCCTTGAAGCTCCTTGGTGGAGGCACCAGAAAATGTGAGTACAGGATTATAGTTAAGACCCGTAGTATTAAGAATAATATCGGAAGAAGCAACTCCTACTGACGTTGCTTGATTCGCTGTAACCGTAATACTTCCTGACTGATCAATCCAAGATGACACATAGCCAGCTGCCGTTGTGGATACAGATCCCTGCCCCCCATCTGCCCGCAACCAAAGTTTCATGCCACTACTCACCCCACCTGGTGATTTTTGTGCAAAAACACACATGCTTACAAGCATCAAAACACCACTGCAAATAATTCTCAGAAACGCAGTAGGTGAATTTTTCTTCATCATAGAGCCTGTTTAAATTTTATTCAACAATAATTTTATAGCGGATAGTTTGGTCATATATTCTGCAGAATCGATCAATAGCTCATAGTTTCTACACAGTCTTCTGTCATTATCAAACCA
>CAIOLR010000405.1 GCA_903859135.1 uncultured bacterium
CGTCGAAATTGACGGCAAACGTGGCAAGGTCATTTTCAATGCCGCCCATCACGACCCAAAAGCAATCCTGTTTTGGCATCTGGATAGTGAGTTTGTTGGCAGGACATCTGACTTTCACCAATTAGCCCTCAACCCACCAGCAGGCAAGCACAGGCTTACTTTGGTGGATGATAAAGGCAACAGACTCGTACAAGTTTTTGAGGTATTGGATAAGAATAAGGATAGGTAAAAAGACGACATATTGGAAAAAAATAGCCTTTTAAAAAGTCGAAGTGAGGAATATCTACTCAAACACAATCATCACTTGATTCTTTTCAACGGTATCATTTGGCTTCACCTTTAGCGATTTAATTTTCAAGTCGGCAGGTGCTTTGATGCTATTTTCCATTTTCATGGCCTCCAATACCAATAAATTATCCCCCTTTTTCACCTGTGCTCCTTCCATGCAGAAAATTTTTAAAACTAAACCTGGCATGGGTGCTTTTAGATCTGCAACCTTTAGCGGATTTAAATTATCGAAACCAAGTTCGTGTAACAGGATGTCAAATTGATCTTCAATAGTTAAACTATATTTATTCGCATTTACTTTGATAATACACGTCTTATCCGCTCTATTTATTTCAATAATTTTTACTCGATAGGACTTATACTTATGTAACAAATGAAACGTATCCGCATCAATTTGACACGTATCAACAACCATTCGCGCTGAGTTTACACACACAATGTCACCCCGTTTTTCAGTTTCAAACGAATAGCTGTTATTCACTCTTATCTTCAACATAAGCTTGTTTTTTAATGCTTATAAACTCCAACATTATTGCTGAACCAATAAGTTACACCCTCTAATATCACTATTATCAAAACGTCCCAACACCTCGAAACTGCCATCAACATGTGCTTTACCCAAATCCTGTGTAGCAATAAATGAGCAGGAGTACATATTCGCTAGATCAACCACATTAATACCCCCTGTCTGCCCTTCAGCCAGCACGTTAAATGGATCATTCGTATCCCGTATGTAAACGCGCATCCAAGGTGGACAATGAAACAACCCCAATTCTTTAGCATATGCTTGCGAAAGTAATTCCGTCATCCCATATTCCGAATGAATAGTTTTAACGCCAAAACCTTCACACAAGGTTTGATGTAATTCTTCACGAACAATCTCTTTCCGCTTACCTTTCATCCCGCCCGTTTCCATCACAATCAGCTCAGGAAATTCCAACGTGTACTTTTCTACCAAATCGAGTAGTGCATACGTCACACCAATAAGCAATGTGGGAATTTGATGTTTTTGTAAATCTTTTAATGTTTGATATAACTCAGCATGATTATATAAAAAATAGCCACTTTGTTTGTATTTGCTTTCGCGGATGAATGCATCAACCATATAGATCAACGACGAACCTTTTCGTTCCAAATAGGATGGAAGGAGGGCAATCGTGGCAAAATCTTGAATTTTGCCATACGCTAATTCAAAAGAGTCTCTAAAACTCCTCTCATAAACCCATAAATCGGTCACGAGATGTTTACTTTGGGCCAGCCCTGTAGTACCCGAGCTGCTGAAAACTAGTTCAGGCTCAACGTGCTTCGATACAATGGAATGATTCTTGAAAAATTCAATTGGCAGAAAAGGTATTTCTTTAACATTGGAAATTTGAGCCGAATCAAGATTCAAGTACTTTACAAAATCAGCATAAATCTGACAGTTCCGAACTTGAAACTGGAATATCTCCAATGCCATTTGCTCAAACTCTTGTCCATTTCGAATAGAAAAAACGGAATCTATATGGATCTTTTCCATAAATCAACCTCCAAATACCCGACTAACCTTGTTTACTAAACACTTGCCGACAATAAAATCCGGCCAAAGCAGAAAATCCGGCAGCCAAACCACCAATCACTCCAGTGATCAGAAGCACAATAGCCCAGTTAAAGCCTTGTTCCGGCAACATAAGCATTTGCCCCACACGATTGGCAAGTAAATGATCATTTGGAATGGAATGAACCAAACCCATCGCCACCCACAAGATAAACAGAGCCAAAAAGCTGGAGCCAAAAGCTTGAATAGCACTTTTTGCGACCCAAGAAGCAAACAAAAATGCAACAGCTCCAACAATCCACCAAGGAAGGAAAAACTGTAAAATCAAACAGGTAATAATGATTAGAAGAAATAACATGATGCTCGTTTTAAATTAAAAATTACATGGTACTATTCGTTTAAGCATATCGCTGGGCAGATAAATGTACAATCCAATCATCTCAACATCTAATCCAAATGCTATTTTTTACTCAGCTCCCATTTAGAAATGATTCGTTCAGATTTTTCATCTTTAGATTGTAGATACACCAGCTCATTTAGTTTACCACTGCTCCAGCTATCCACCATATCATCGTAATAAAAACTTCCGGGGTTACCCGATTCACCACCTGGAAAAACGCCGTATGCTTTGACCGATTTACCCAAAGCAACAATCATGCGCCAAGAGGGGCCATTCCTTTCACTAGTTGCATTCACTGAAGTTTTTGAACCTCCATTATTCAAAAATTTAGATCCAAAACCAGCTATTTGTGCCAGATGAGGAACATGCGTATGTTTTACATTTCCCCATTTCCAATCGCCGCTTATTGCGCCATATTTCCGTTGCAAACTATCAACAGCAAATTTATAAGCAGCGCGAATAATATCATCTCGTGTTTCTTTTTGTGGTGTTCGGTTATCATCAAACCAGTTAGAATTGGGTTCTTTTACAATCAGCTCAACTAATTTATCTCTCGATGGATAGCGCATGGGTACATTCGTAACATCAAACTGATCGGCCCAGGTTTTCGCACTGATATCCTTTTGCCATAGTTCAAATATGCTTGCAGCAATCGCATCTGCATGAAAGCATTTGTCCCATTTACGAAGCATTTCGAACCCTTTGCTCTCCGTAGCATTTAAGCTTTTTATATCAATGGCACTGAGCAAAATTGGTAAAATATCTTCTGCTAAAACACTATAGTTGTCATTTTGCAAACTACGCAAACTGTCGACACTGGCCCGCGTCATTACTGACAATCGTTGATTGATTCGATGCGCACGCTCATAATTAGCAAATTCCCAATTGAGATAATAGGGATACGTGGCATCGGTTGGGCGTTGATTGGCAGAACTTACAAAATTTCGAGATGGATTTTTTACCGTCGGGTTTTGATCGACAGGAATACGTCCATGCCAATCGTTTGCAGGGTCACTACCATCTAATAAAAATTTGCCTTGATTATCCCATTTTAGCGGAAAATACCCGCTGGATGTAATGGCGATATCATTATCGACACTGGCAAAGATAAAATTCTGTGCAGGGGCTGTGTAATTAACTAATGCTTCGCGATAATCTGTGTAGTTTTTGGCACGATTGAGCATGTAAAACGTTCGTATATCATTAGAGGGATCATGGGCAATCCAGCGTAATGCATGCCCAACTGGAATATTGTCACATGTTGAAAGACCTTTCGGCTTTTGATTATTTAAATAAACAATTGGCCCATGATGCGTATAATAAATGGTGTCCACTATGGTTTTCCCTCCACGTACTGCAATGGTTTCAATACGGGATTTAACCGAATTCCATTTATTATCATACCAATATTCTTGCTGGGAATGATCCTTAAACTTGATACGATACCAGTCCATCACATTGGCATCCACATTCGTAACTCCCCAAGCTACATTTGCATTAAATCCAATCACGATACCTGGTGCACCTGGTATTGATACGCCATACGCATTCATATCATTCGATGCCATTTGAATTTGATACCATATAGAAGGCAGGGTAAGATCCAAATGTGGGTCATTCGCTAACATCGGATATCCACTGCTTGTTTTTGCACCCGCTAATGCCCAGTTGTTACTTCCAATCCCCTCCTCCATTTGCTTAGTAGTTTGATTGCAAACTGTATTTTCTGGTAAGGCAGTGGGCTGTTTAGGGATTTCGATTGGTTTAAAATTCCATTGGGTACCTTCCGGAATGATGGGATCTTCTCCGAATGGATAATCTGGGAAAAGATCCTTAACAACATCAGGGCCATATTTACTCAAAATGTTGCTCATGTAAAACTGAGTAGAGCCACCCGTCAATACTGCCGACATTAATTTAAGCAACAAGGCTGAATTAAGAGGCTTCCAATCTTCAGGCTGATAGTCTAAAATTTTAAATTCGATTGGGTAATCGGCTGGTTTTAAGGAGTGAATATATGCATTGATACCTGCCGTGTAGGCACCCATAATCTCTTTAATTTCTGGATCTTTTTCCATCTCTAAAATGGTATTCTCAGCCCCATAAACCATGCCCATTCTACGCTGGTAAGTATCAATATCAATCGCCTTTGCGCCAATCACTTCCGACAAACGACCAGCAGCAAAACGAGTTTGAAAATCGAGCTGCCATAAGCGATCTTTGGCTGTGATGTATCCCTGAGCATAGTACAGATCGTAGTTATTTTCGGCAAAAATATGAGGAATCATTTGCTCATCAAACTGAATTTCCACCCTACCCTTCAACTCATCTAGCGTTAAGGTTTCTGTTCTGGGTTTCTTTTTACACTCTGCGTTTTTCCAAAATCCATGAAATGGATCTAAAAACTTAGCAAGCGGAGGAATACTACCTAATTTTGTATTCAACAAAAGGAGTAGTAATAACGCTACAATGAATGTAAAAATGGCTTTTAATATTGATTTCATAGGCTGTGATTATAATCTATCAGATACGAAGGTAGAATGTGCTATTAAAATTTATTCACCACAATTTTAGTATATTTTTTGTATGTAATGATTGAAGGTATTGAACTATTGCTTTTTTCGCCAAACTTTTTTCTTCACAAATGCCTTTTTGGGTTTTAGCTGTGGTTCGTAAACCGGTGCCTCTCCTAATTCTTCGGGCAAGGGAACACGAATAATTTCCATCCCAATCAAATTTTCAATAGAATAAAACTTACGTTGATCCCGCTCATTGACAAAGGTGATAGCCGTTCCTGTACTTTCTGCGCGAGCTGTTCTACCTACACGATGAACATAATCTTCTGGATCAGGCGGGGCATCAAAATTAATAACCAAACTTACTCCTTCAACATCAATACCCCTACTCAACACATCGGTTCCAATGAGTACTGGCAATAATTTGTTTTTAAAAGCACGCAATATCGTTTCACGTTGCTCCTGCTCCAAATCCGAATGGAAAGCCTCTGATTTAATTCCTTCTCGTTTTAGCGTTCTGTTGAGCTCTTTGACCGTCTCCTTACGGGATGCAAAAATGATCGCACTCGCGTACTGCCCACCACCCAGTAGCCGACTAATCAATTTCACTTTTTGGTGATCGTGAGTCATGTATACTTGTTGCAAAACACCACTAGCAGGTTTTGAAATGGCAATATTAACAGTTTCAGGATTTTTTAAGATGGTATTAGCCAAAGTCCTAATCTTGGGAGGCATCGTGGCCGAGAATAATAGTGTTTGACGCACAATGGGCAAATAGCTAATGATGCGCATAATATCTTCATAGAACCCCATATCCAGCATCCGATCGGCTTCATCTAACACCAGATGTGTCAAATGATCTAGTTTAATCACACCCGACATTAAATGAGCAATCAACCTACCAGGAGTCGCAATAACAATATCCACCCCGTCCATCATGGCCCTACGTTGCTGTTCATAAATAGCCCCATCACCACCACCATAAACAGCAATGGAACTAATTCCTGTAAAATAAGCTAAGCCCTCAACCTGTTGATCGATTTGCTGTGCAAGCTCCCGAGTCGGTGACAAGATTAAGGCCTGCGTATATGTTCTATCCGTTTGACTGATATGATGTAAAATCGGCAATAAGTAGGCGGCTGTTTTACCCGTTCCAGTTTGAGCGCAGGCTATGATGTCCTTACGATTGATAATAAGCGGTATGGTTTGTTCCTGAATAGCAGTTGGGTTACGATAACCCATACTTTCCAAACCCTCGAACAAGGTGGGGGCGAAATTAAAATCGTGAAAGGTCAATTTAGTGTATTTACGTTCAAACTGATTTTGTTTTGATGGTGTAGGAGCAAAAAACTTTCTGCCCTTTATTTAGGTGATTTTTTATGGCACTGATTTAAAACCTTACAACCCGCATTTGACTTTGACATAAATAATTTGTCACGGGCAGAAGATTTTATGCCCCTACTGTATCGCTTCTCTTATTCGTATGAGTTTAACCAACAAATCCTCCAAAAGATCGATTTGTAGCATATTGGCCCCATCCGATTTTGCATTTGCTGGATCTGGGTGGGTTTCAATAAATAAACCATCAGCACCAACTGCAATGGCAGCCTTCGCAATCGTTTCTATCAGTGCTGGTTTGCCACCCGTTACCCCACTAACTTGGTTGGGTTGCTGTAAGGAATGTGTGCAATCCATCACAACAGGAACACCAAAGGATTTCATCTCAGGTATGCCTCGATAGTCTACCACAATATCTTGATAGCCAAACATGTTTCCTCGATCGGTTAAGATTACATTCGGACTACCTGCATCCAACACTTTATCCACCGCAAATTTCATAGCACTGGCCGAAAGAAACTGTCCTTTTTTAATATTAACCACTTTTCCTGTATTGGCGGCAGCAACCAAAAGTTCCGTTTGACGACATAAAAAGGCGGGTATTTGCAACACGTCTACAAATGCTGCGGCCATTGCAGCTTCATGACTTTCATGAATATCTGTGACAGTTGGTATGCCAAATGTCTTACCTACTTTTGCTAGTATTTTTAAAGCCTTTTCGTCACCAATACCAGCAAAAGAATCACCTCGCGATCGATTTGCCTTTTTAAACGACCCTTTAAAAACATAGGGTATTTGTAATTTGTCTGTTATAGAAACGATTCGCTCGGCGATACGCAGGGCAATATCCTCCCCTTCAATAACACAAGGCCCTGCTAGAAGAAAAAAATTGGAGGTGTCGGTAAACTTTAATTGAGGAATACGTGGCGTCATTAGTTTCCGAATTCAGATAAAAACTTAATTCGCATCAGTTGAATTTCTTCACGCGTATAATCCTCTTTTCCAAGCTCCGATAGAGCTAAATCGACAGAATCTACTTCCGAAGTTCTAAAATAATCGAATATCTCATCCTGCCTGTCCTCATCGATGATATCGTCGATATAATAATTCAGGTTTAGCTTAGTTCCCGAGCCTACAATACTTTCCACTTCTTTTAAAATTTCCTCGTACGTTAATCCTTTAGAAGCGGCAATGTCTCCAAGAGTAAGTTGACGATCAATATTTTGAATAATCGATATTTTAAATGCCGATTTATTAGCAGCACTTTTGATAACAAAATCAACCGGGCGATCAATATCATTTTCCTTGACATGGCTCTTGATTAGTTCGATAAAAGGGGGGCCAAATTTCATAGCCTTACCCGAACCTACACCTTGAATTTGCTTCAGTTCAGCAACAGAAATAGGATAGTGAATGCACATTTCTTCAACAGATTGTTCTTGAAAAATAACATATGGCGGAAGCTTATTTTTTTTGCTAATCTTCTCACGAAGGTCTTTTAGCTTTTTTAATAGTTCTGTATCCATCGAACTACCTTGCTGATGGGAGTCTTCATTCTCATCTTCTAAAGCCTCCATGCTGTTATTCATCATAAACTTAATAGTAGTCGGGTTGCTAATGAATGCCGTACCCAACTTTGTAAGCTTTAATAAACCATAGCTGTCAATATCTTTTTGAACATAATTATTTAAAACAGCTTGACGCATCAACGATTTCCAAAGCAATTCACCTTGTTCTGCTCCAGAGCCAAAAACAGGTAATTTATCATGTTCATGCAATGATATTTGGGTATTGTCTACACCCATCATCAAATTAATGATGTAGGTATCATTAAATTTTTCGCCACAATCCTGAATAAACTTGAGCGCTTGCAAAAGTGGCTGGGTTGCATCAAAATATTTTTTCGGATGACGACAATTATCACACATGCTGTTACAGCCCATTTCGTTGAAATTTTCGCCGAAATAGTGCAAAATTTGCTTGCGTCGGCAAACGGCAGACTCTGAATAATCAATAACCTCTTTCAATATTTGGGTCCCAATTTCACGTTCTGAAACGGGCTTATCCTTCATAAATTTCGCAAGTTTATCGATATCTTTTTCGGAATAAAAGGCTAAACAGCTCCCTTCTCCACCATCACGGCCTGCTCGACCCGTTTCCTGATAATATCCCTCCATACTTTTGGGTATATCATGATGAATCACGTAACGAACATCGGGTTTATCAATACCCATTCCAAAAGCAATGGTAGCCACAATGACATCCACGTTTTCCATCAAGAAACTATCTTGGGTCTCTGCACGTATTTTCGAATCTAAGCCTGCATGGTAGGGCAATGCCTTTATCCCATTTAATCGCAAAGCTTCAGCAACCTCATCCACTTTTTTCCGGCTTAAGCAATATACGATACCCGACTTACCAGCATGTTTCTTTGCATAACGTACAATTTCCTTCAACACATTGCGCTTGGCACGAACCTCGTAATATAAATTAGACCTGTTAAAAGAAGATTTGAATAATACCGCATTATTCATTTGAAGATTCTTTTGAATATCCTGCTGTACCTTTGGCGTTGCCGTTGCCGTTAAAGCAATGATTGGGATATTTTCCCCTATGTTATTGATAATTTGACGAATTTTACGATACTCAGGCCTGAAGTCATGTCCCCATTCGGATATACAATGTGCTTCATCGATGGCAACAAATGAAACTGTAAGTCCCCGCAAAAAATCAATATTTTCCTGCTTACTTAACGATTCGGGCGCTACATATAGTAGCTTCGTCTCGCCATCGGATACATCCTGCTTTACCTTCAATGTATCGGCCTTGTTCAACGACGAGTTTAAAAAATGAGCAATACTATCGGTTCCTCCAAAAGCCCTTAATTGGTCTACCTGATTTTTCATCAGGGCAATTAAAGGTGAGATAACAAGGGCGGTACCCTCGCTCATCAGCGCAGGCAGCTGGTAGCAGATGGATTTACCACCTCCAGTGGGCATTATAACAAAGGTATCTTTCTTCTGAAGAATGTTTGTTATAATCGCCTCTTGATCACCTTTGAAGTTATCGAAACCAAAAAAATTTTGCAGATTATCGAATAATGCTTTATTAATTTCCATTTGTAGTCGGGAAAATATTGAGAAAAAACTCAGTACATAGTTCCAAAATAACGTATTTTTGGCGTGATTATAAACTTATAAAAAACATTTCTTTTTTGAAAACCGATTCAGAAATTTATGAGATTGCAAAAAGGACGCTTCATGTGGAAGCAGAAGGGATTTTGAATCTTTGCAAACAAATCGACAACACATTCCCGCGAATTATTCTTCTAATTTTATCACTTTCGGGGAGGGTTGTGATCACCGGAATTGGCAAAAGTGCCATTATTGCCCAAAAAATAGTTGCCACATTTAATTCTACTGGCACTCCAGCTGTCTTTATGCATGCTGCTGATGCGATACATGGCGATTTAGGAATGATACAAAACAACGACGTAGTCATTTGTATTTCTAAAAGTGGCAATACCCCCGAAATAAAAGTGCTTATTCCTTTGTTAAAACAAGCTGGCAATACCTTAATCGGAATGGTAGGCGATGTGGATTCATTCTTAGCCAAACAAGCCGATTTTATTTTAAATACGACTGTTGAAACAGAAGCCTGCCCTCATAATTTAGCCCCAACAAGTAGCACGACGGCACAGCTGGCCATAGGCGATGCCTTGGCAGTATGTTTGCTAGAAAGCAGAGAATTTACTAGTGTCGATTTTGCAAGGTATCACCCTGGAGGATCGTTAGGAAAACGTCTGTATCTAAAAGTGGGCGACCTGTCCACCCACAATGAAAGGCCTCAGGTATTACCCCAGGCACCTATCAGGGATGTTCTGATTGAAATTACCAAAAACAGACTTGGTGCTGTTGCCGTTGTGGAGCGTGAAATCGTTGTTGGTATCATTACCGACGGCGACATCCGTCGGATGCTTGAAAAACACGCGACTATCGAGGGACTAAAAGCTTCTGATATTATGGGAGCATCTCCAAAACACATTGATCAAGATGAACTAGCTGTAAATGCGCTCGCACTTTTGCGTAAAAACAACATTACGCAAATCATCGTCTCATCGAATGGTAAATACGCGGGAATTGTCCATCTTCACGATTTATTGAAAGAGGGTATTATATAAACAATGCTTAACAATACTTAGTGCTGGTTACTCCGTCATTAAACACGTACACTTTTTAAAATGAAACCATCATGAGCTGCCACTCAAAAAGTCTGAATGATTAACTCAGCTCGTGATAGCTTCATGGCCGACAAAAACAAGTTAAATACATGAAACCGTCATGAGCCTCCGCTCACAAACCCAAATGATTAATTCAACTCATGACAGCTTCATGGCCGATAAAAAACAAACTAAATACATGAAAAATTCTTACGTCCTCATCATGGCAGGTGGTGTTGGTAGCCGATTCTGGCCCATCAGTCGCACATCGAAACCCAAACAATTCATTGATATTTTAGGCACAGGAAAAACCCTCATTCAACACACCTACGATCGCTTTATTAAAATACTACCCAAAGAAAATATATTCATCGTCACGAATGAGCTCTATACAGATTTAGTAAAACAACAATTACCCGACTTAGCTGATCAGCAAATTTTATGTGAACCCATCATGCGTAATACGGCCCCATGTATCGCCTATGGCTCCAGCAAAATCAGAAATATCAATACGAATGCCACTATTGTAGTAGCCCCCTCTGATCATTTGATCTTGGATACAGATGCCTTCCTTACCTGTATTAAACAATCATTAGAGACGGTTGCCGAAAAGGATTGCCTCATCACCTTAGGAATTAAACCCTCTCGGCCAGATACAGGCTACGGATATATCCAATACAACACAAAAAAAATTGATGATGCATTTTTTAAAGTGAAAACCTTCACCGAAAAGCCTAATCTTGAAATTGCTCAAACCTTTGTTCAAAGCGGTGATTTTTTATGGAATGCAGGTATTTTTATTTGGTCTGCCAAAGCTATTTTGAAAGCATTTGAAACCCATTTGCCGGAGATACATGATATTTTCAAGGAGGGTGAGGCTAGCTACAACACACCCCAGGAGCATAAATTTATACAAAATGCATACTCGTTGTGTACCAACATTTCGATCGATTATGGGATTATGGAGAAGGCGGATAATGTATATGTGTTGCCCTCCGAATTTGGGTGGTCTGATTTAGGGACCTGGGCTTCTATCTATGATATTTCAGATAAAGACGCTACAGGGAATGCCCTCATCCCCTCCGAAAAAGTGATGATCTATGACTCATCCAATTGCATGGTCAAAATGCCAAAAGATAAA
This sequence comes from uncultured bacterium, assembly GCA_903859135.1. Classification (GTDB taxonomy): domain Bacteria; phylum Bacteroidota; class Bacteroidia; order Sphingobacteriales; family Sphingobacteriaceae; genus Daejeonella. The sequence goes on from CAIOLR010000405.1 coordinate 11,440, forward strand.
CTGGTCATCTTACAAGGACTGCACGACTACATTGTTGTTGAGGATAATAACACTTTGCTCATTTGTCCACGTGATCAGGAACAGCATGTAAAACAAGTAGTTGCTGATGTAAAACACCGATTCGGAACGAGTTTTATATGAATTTTTTTAATGTAAGAAACCGAAAATAAGGTTTGCACATCACTACCCTGTTTCGGTTTAAAGAACTCGCTGACGAACAGCTTCATATAAAATAATCCCAGCCGAAACAGATACATTAAGCGACTCTATTTCTCCGAGTATGGGTATTTTAGCTAAATGATCAGCAATACGAATCAAATCTGACGATATACCATCTTCCTCAGAACCCATGATGATAGCCGATGGGCCAGTATAATCAGGTTGATACAGGTAATTATTCGTTTTTTCGGTACAGGCAATCAATTGCAAACCAGAATCTTGCATAAATTTAGCAGTTTTCAATAAACTCTCATGCCTACAAACTGGTATTTTAAACAAGGCTCCAGCAGACGTTTTGATGGCATCGGGATTGATTTGTGCCGAACCCTTTGAAGGTATCACGATCGCATGAACGCCCGAGCACTCGGCAGTCCGGGCAATAGCACCCAAATTGCGGACGTCTGTAATTCCGTCCAATATTAAAATAAGCGGAATCTCACCTTTCTCATAAATCACGGGTATAATATCTTCTATTTTTTGGTAGATAATGGGTGAAATAAAGGCAACAACACCTTGATGATTTTTGAGGGTTAATCGATTCAACTTTTCAACAGGAACGGATTGAAAACTAATCTCATATTCTTTCAATATACTGCGCAATTCCCCCAAAATAGCCCCACTAAGCCCACGTTGGATATATAAGCTCTCCAATTCTTTGCCACCTTGTATGGCTTCTATCACGGCACGTATCCCAAATACCATTTGATTGGACTCACTCTTGGGCCTAAACGAGTTTGTGTTCATGCATCTAAATTTTAAACAGAGACTAAAGTACTTATAATTCTGGTCTAACGCGAGCCAAACTGACAAACCCATAATAAACCTGATGCATAGCAGCCCTCAGGGACCTAATAAGCAAATGCCTTTTAAAAAAAACAAATTGCTGTTCGTGATCAATCATAAAATTAAAATATATACCCATTGGGGATTTAAACATCTATTATTCACACTCAAGTAAGTTATAAACATAATGCCCATGCCATGTATAGGCAACAATTTCTATTACCCCAACAACTTATTAACACTCATCTGTTGATAAGTTGTTGGGGTAATAAACTGACTATCAACAGGTCTGTTTTTTCGAGATTTTCAGTGTGAAGAATTAAAAAAAATGCAACTAATTTTTTATATATTTTTGCTGGCATGCGTACGGACGATAACCCAAATTTGAATCAAAAAAATACCCCAAAAACAGAAAAGCGTGGCAAATTAACAACTCGAGTACCCAGTGGCTTAGGCAAATTACCACCACAAGCGATTGACCTAGAGGAGGCTGTACTCGGTGCGCTGATGTTAGAAAAAGATGCTCTCTCGGCCGTTATTGATATTCTAAAACCAGATATTTTTTACGTAGATGCTCATCAGAAGATATTTCAAGCCATTCAGGTTTTATTTCAGAAATCCTCTCCCGTTGATATTTTAACTGTAATTGCTCAACTGCGCCAACAAGGCGATTTAGAAACAATTGGCGGCGCTTATTACATCACCGAACTAACCAATCGGGTAGCATCAGCAGCGAATATTGAATATCACGCGCGTATTATCTCACAAAAATTCATTCAACGTGAGCTAATTCGTATTTCTACAGAAATTAGCAATAGCGCTTATGAGGATACGACCGATATTTTTGATCTACTCGACCATGCCGAAAAGAACTTATTTGACATCGCCCAAAATAATTTACGCCGCGACTCCCGAAAGATGGATGATATCATTCGGGAATCCTTGGATAATTTAGAAAAAATAAAAGACCGCGTAGACGGACTTACGGGGGTCGCCTCTGGGTTTACAGCACTCGATCGAATGACATCTGGCTGGCAGCCTTCCGACTTAGTGATTATTGCCGCCCGTCCAGCAATGGGAAAAACAGCTTTTGTACTCAGTTGTGCGCGTAATGCCGCTGTGCAATTCAATAAACCAGTGGTCGTTTTTTCTCTTGAGATGTCGTCTGTCCAGTTGGTCAATCGTTTGATATCTGGCGAAACAGAAATAGAGCAAGAAAAAATACGTAGAGGCCACTTAGCCGAATGGGAATGGCAACAACTACACTCTAAAATTGGCAAGTTAACAGAGGCTCCCTTATTTATAGATGATACACCTGCCCTGAATATTTTTGAGTTCCGTGCAAAATGTCGACGCCTCAAAGCACAATATGATATCCAGATGATCATTATCGATTACCTGCAACTCATGCATGGCAAAGGTGATGGAAAAAATACCAACCGAGAACAGGAGATCGGTAGTATTTCAAGAGCGCTAAAATCAGTTGCGAAGGAATTAAATGTGCCCGTTATTGCGCTATCTCAATTAAGCCGTGCCGTTGAAAACCGTCCGGGAGGCAGCAAACGCCCCATGCTATCCGATTTGCGTGAATCAGGATCGATTGAACAGGATGCCGATATGGTGCTATTCTTGTACCGCCCAGAATATTACGGATTGACCGAAGACGAAGAAGGACGATCAACCGTAGGCATTGGCGAAGTGATCATTGCCAAACACCGAAATGGCGAAACAGGAACTGTCCCCCTCAAATTTGTTGGAAAGTTTGTAAAATTCACCGATCTAGATGAAGATTTTTCAAGTTCATCACCCAAAAACACCAATCCATTCGCGGGGATATCACCCTCTCAAGATTTTGAGAAAAAAAGCAACTTCATCATCCGCCCGTCAAAGATGGATGACCTCGATGAAGACCCTCCATTTTAATCCCAAAAAATTGGCTACACAAGAGGCTGTCTCAACAAGGCAGCCTCTTGTGGGTACACACGATACGAGCAGCCTAATTCCTACTCTAAGTCACTTTCAGCTGTTTCGAGCAAGTCTGATACTTGCTCGAAATTGGAACGTACAAATGCACACCAGTGACATTCGGCTTTACCACAACCACTTGTAAATTCATGATTCATGATTCGGGTGTACGTGTCTTTGATTTGCGCTTTCACAATGGCTAAATCATCCGGGGCAATCACTATTTTTTCTTTGACATATCGTTCGTCTTCTGGCTCCAAAAAATCGAATTCCGTACTAATTACTTGCCAAGTCGTACTTCGATCATGATCTACCAATAGTTTATAGAATACTGCTTGACGCCAGTAGTCGCCACCCTGTGCATCCATTTCATCGGGGCGCTTAAACTTCGATTTCGCCTTCGCATAGCTTCCTGTTTTATAATCAACCACATTGATATCGCTACCCTTAAACTCTATTTTATCCAACACTCCTTTGATGGGAACTCCGTCTACTTCCACATTTTTAATGGCATATTCGGTCAACGTTGCTTTTTCCCAACTATTGATGTATTGATGATAATACGCTGGCAGGATTTTATCCCCATACTCCATCCGTCGCTTAAACTGTTCGGCGGTGAATGCCTCTCGATTGCGGTGCATGTACCAGCGAAAATCATCCATAAAACGTTTCACACCATGAAACTCGTTGTCATTGCTTTTCAGCGATAGAAATAGCTTGTGCAATGCCGAATGTGCTGCAGAACCAAAAGTTAGCGTATCATTTTTCCCTTTGGGTACCCGAATGAGGTTCTGAAAATAGAATTTAAGTGGGCATTCTAAATAATTATTTAGATGGGTTAAGTTCAGAACATAACCTTCTAATAAATGGTTGACATATTCGGTATCGATCAGGCCCAGCGAAGGTTGCTCCGTTGCCGAAAATTGCAATGCAAAAAAATTGGTCAATACGGATTCCGATACTTGTTGATACTGTATTTCTAAATCTGTTTTAGCTATTATTTCGCCAATAAAAACAGTCGGCTCCAGTTCTTTTCCCTTCTCATTTTGTTGGGCATAGGATATATGCAGTTGTTTCTTCGCACGCGTTAGTGCTACATAAAATAGACGCCGAAGCTCTTCTTCATCGTTTGCAGATGGCAACGAAGAGAAAATAGTATCAGGCATCTTATAGCCCGATTGATTTTTTCGTTTTTTCTCCCACACATTTTTAGTAGCACCGATCAGATACACATACTCAAACTCAAGCCCTTTGGAGCCATGACACGTCAGAAAATTTACCCCCTGCTGATTGAAAATATATTGATGAAGTTCTAGCGGAAGATCATTTTCTTGCAGTAAATCTAGGAGCGATACAAACTCTTTTAATTTTAAATCAGGCTTTTTTCCACTTTCTTCTTTCAAGAAATTAAAAAGTGAGGAAAGTAACTGCATTAGCCAGGTTTTATTGGGCGATTTTAGGATATAAGCTAAAATCCCTCCTTCGGCCATCATTTTCTCAAACAAATTTTGGACCGTCCAGTTATTGACCCCCTTGATCCAATGTTCCAGATGGATGCTCAAAGACTTGATTTGCCTGCAACTTTCGGTATCGAACAGGGTTGGGTTCGTTTTATTGGCTAGCTCATTTATTTGATTCCGAATAGATATTTTGTTTTTATGCTGATAGTTGTGCGTATTAACCTCTACACTAAGTTTGGCGATATCAATGGGTTCGATCTTGTAAAAATCATAATGCATCATCTCAAACAAAAGTGCATCTCCACTGTATGGCGAGTCATTTTCCATTGCTAAATAGCGCAGAATGGAGATCAGCCTTTGTCCAAAGGGATCTTGCAAAATATTGACTTTACGTTTGGTATTGACAGGAATACCCTTCAAATGAAAATAACGTGCTAACTCCTCGCCAGATCGGTGTTCTTTATAGATAACCGCAATATCCTGTGGGGCTACACCAGTTTCTATCAACTGATTGATATCTTCCGTAATGGCTGCAAACTCATGGAATGGTGATGGATAGGATTTAATTTCAGGCTGGATGACCGCATTCCCAAACTGTTCATTTTTGGCAACTAAATTTTTACTAAGTCCAGGTAAATGAATCCGCTCGGTATTATGATCGATAAGCACCTTCGCTACATCCAAAATAGGTTGCCTCGAGCGATAGTTATCGGTCAGCATCACGCAGTATAAATCGTGGGCATAACGTGCGCTATACTCCTCGATATTCTGAACATTGGCCCCCTGGAAACGAAATATCGATTGATCATCATCACCAACCACAAAAATATTGGGCTGATCCCAGTAACTGATCAGAAGTTGAATCAATTCATTTTGCGCTCCGCTGGTATCCTGATATTCATCGACCAATACATACAAGTAACGCTCCTGATAATTCAACAGAAATTGCTCGTCTGTTTTAAACGCGTTCAGTATCCAGAGGATCATATCATCGTAATCATACCTGCCTGCATCCTTCATCAATTGCTGATATTTAGGAAACTCATACACAGCGACACGAAGCTTTTCCAACTTTTCTTTTAATGCAACAAAAGCTGGTTTTAGTGATCCCGCTTCCTTATCCTTGTATTTCCGACTGTATTTATATTCTTTGTAATAAGCCGAATCGGGCTCGCAATCAGCAATCAGAACAATAAAATCATCTATTTTTTCATTGACAAAATCTGGCGTCCAATCTTCGCGCTTCATCACAGAGAATAAATTTTGCAAACGACTAGCCTCGTAATACACATCACCATGATAACGTTTCAATGGATGATCTTGATCAAACTGATCGACCAATTTGCGCAGAAGCGCGATACGTTCCAAATCAGAAATAGGATCTAACTCCAACTTGCCGAAATAGTCTAAGTTTTCTTGAATAATGTCATTACAAAATGCATGAAAGGTATAAATGTGCACACGATATGCCTCTGGACCAATAAAGTCGAACAAGCGTTTGCGCATAGCCACAGCCCCGGCATCGGTATACGTTAGACACAAAATATTATGGGGCTGGGTATCGCTATCGAGTAATATTTTCCCGATACGGGCAGCCAAAATTTGTGTTTTACCAGTACCAGGCCCAGCAATCACCAATACAGGGCCCTCTGTTTTGTCTACTGCTTTGCGCTGATTTTCGTTCAGCCGAGCTAATGCTTTGAGGAAATTGTCGTTGTATTTCTGATTTGACTGCATGTTTTTTTTGTTATTGATTGTCTGCCTCAACCTGTTC
>CAIOLR010000406.1 GCA_903859135.1 uncultured bacterium
AACGGTTATTATCTGTGTAACGGTTACTATTTATGTAACGATTATTATCTGTGTAACAATAACTATCCGTGTAACGATAACCATAACAAGCTCAGAATGCAAATAACTTGAGCAACGCTAATACACCAATGTCCCTAAATATCATGCAACCAAAGTAGCCGATCGCCGGTACAGCCGCCCGATAACTCTAACAAGCCAGCCACACACGCGCTTTTAGCTGCCTTTCTAACCCTGGGTAACAACGCTAGTAACATCAATTACCCTCAAATTCCTAATTAATATTACAACCCTCATAACTCTGCATACTCAATAACCTTAACAAGCCGAATAACCCTCATGATATATGCAACAAAACAAAGCTCTAAATTACTTTTGAAAAACAACGAAACAGTTTCCACAGCAGAAAGTTGTACGGGCGGATACTTATCACATTTAATTACAATTATACCCGGCTCATCAGCTTATTTCTCCGGAAGCATTGTAAGCTACTCCAACTCCATCAAAGAAAATTTACTAGATGTGAAAAAAGAAATCATTGATTCGAATGGAGCAGTGAGCGAATCTGTGGTTCTTGAAATGGCGAGAAGTGCATTAAAAAAACTAAACACTACATATACCATTGCTGTATCAGGAATTATGGGACCTGATGGTGGTTCTGCTGAAAAGCCTGTTGGCACAGTTTGGGTAGCGGTTGGAAACCAAGGCAACATCATAACCAAACAATTCCATTTTAGATTTGACCGACTAAAGAACATTCAATTGACCGCTATGAATGCATTCAATTTGCTCAGGGTATTTATTCTAAATCAAACCAAGAATTGACAGTATCAAACATTAATCAAGATTTATTATCATTACTGTCCGATAAAAGTACAGCAAAAATATTTCCATCAGTAAATTCAGTATCTACGAGTTCGAAAATGGCTGAAACCGTTTAGCAGGGTGTCATCCTGAGAATAGATTCATCTGTTCAGCTGTTTTTTCCTGATAATGTTTGATAGGATTTGAGAGAAAAGATTTGATTTGTATATAGTTGAACAGATGTAATCTGATAACACTTGCCAGGTTACTAAATCCCCAATTTTTAGCTTTTATTTTTCTCTGCAACACAGTTAAAAGCAGATTCCAGATTAATGCACACCAGATTTGTATGATGATAGCATTTACGTTGTCTCCCAGAAAATAGTTTAGCGGATGATTTTGTTTGAGTTGTTTGTGCAGGATTTCAATTTGCCAACGATGCTTATAAATTTGAGTTATTTGCTCTGCGCTTAAGTCATAAAGATTGCTGATGAACTCATAACAAACCTTGTGTTTTTCATCCCAAAATACAACCCTTCTTAATGATAAATGGTTGACGATACTGCCATTTTCCCGAATGGGAAGTTCTATTTTTTCATCAAGCAAAATATTGTCACTGCTATTCGGCGGCAACTCCATTTCTTGCTTTCTAATAAAGCTGGCGTTGTGTTTTAGTCTTGTTACAAATGAAATTTGTTGCTGATTAAAATATTCAAACCTCCTGTAGTCGTTGTACCCCTTATCAAAAACATAAATATGATCAGCACTAAAATCTACATCGTTCATAAAAGTACTATCATGTGTAGCCGCATCTGTAAACTTCACTAACACCGGCGTATTGTAATCAGCTCGTATTTGCATATGCACTTTGATGCCACCCTTATGCTTTCCGCTTGCAGGCTTGCGCCCAACACATTTTAAAAGGTCTTTAAACAGAAAAATAGAGGTGCTATCGATTATGGACAGCTCCTTGCCAAAGTCATTTCTAAAGCGGCTGTCCGATAAAACCGACTTGTATTTTTCTAATAGTCCGTAGTATATTTTTTCAAAAACTTCGTGATTCCTTCTTTTATTGGCATCACTGAGCGTGCTTCGTTTGGGTGGACGCTTGAGATTCAAATGCTTCAGTTTTCCCTCTAATCCAAGCATACCATTGGTTACATCACGAAGAGATGTTGTGTTGGAAGCAGAAGCAAAGAGCATACTTACAAAATGTTCCCAGGTTGTAAAGCGTTTGGTATAATAGTCGGACTGCATTTGGCGGGCAACTTTATCTACAATTTGAAAAGGAACTAAAGAAATCAGCTGTCCGAAAACGGAATTTCCATAAAAATGTGTACTATTGTTCATATAGTTCAGT
>CAIOLR010000407.1 GCA_903859135.1 uncultured bacterium
GCACTTTTGGTTTTGCGGAATATAACATTTGTGAGATCATGAAAGCCTATGATGTGTCTTTTTCTTTGGGTGATGGCTTAAGACCTGGATGTATTGCCGATGCGAATGATGCCGCACAGTTTAGTGAACTAGAAACATTAGGGGAGCTAACCAAGATTGCATGGAAGCATGATGTTCAAACCATTATAGAGGGGCCAGGACATATCCCCATGCATCTGATCAAAGAAAATATGGACAAGCAGTTGCAGCAGTGCTCGGAAGCACCTTTTTATACGTTGGGGCCACTTACTACAGATATTGCACCGGGCTACGACCATATTACTTCAGCTATTGGTGCAGCCATGATTGGCTGGTTTGGTACGGCTATGCTCTGCTATGTTACACCGAAAGAACATTTGGGTTTGCCTAATAAAAAAGATGTAAAAGATGGGGTAATTACCTATAAAATTGCTGCTCATGCGGCAGATTTAGCTAAAGGTCATCCAGGAACACAGTATCGTGATAATGCCTTGAGCAAAGCTCGTTTTGAATTTCGGTGGGAAGATCAGTTCAACCTTTCCCTTGATCCAGATACGGCAAAAGAATTTCATGATGAAACCTTGCCTGCCGACGGAGCTAAAATTGCCCACTTCTGTTCGATGTGCGGTCCGAATTTTTGTTCGATGAAAATCACACAGGATGTGAGGGATTATGCCAAAGCAAACCAGATAACCGAAGATGATGTTTTATCAAAAGGCATGGAAGAGAAGTCGAAAGAGTTTTTACAACAGGGAAGCGAAATTTATTTGTAACACATGGAACTGATGGTGATTTCAAGCCCTGATCTGATAATTGAAAGTGAAAGTTCCATCATCGATCACTTGTTTCAACTGGGCTTGCAATACTTTCATATCCGAAAACCAATGAGCAGTGTGGAACAACTGAGTAAACTACTTCGAGGAATAGACCCTCGGTATTACAACTGCATCTCATTGCACCAACATCATCAGCTGGCAAACGAGTTCGGAATAAAAAGGCTTCATTACACTGAATGTGGACGTAACAGTTCTGACTCGAAGAAATGGCAGAAGCAAAAAGATCAAGGGTACACCTTGAGTACATCTGCTCACGATATTACATTATTACCATCGCTGAAATCGTTTGATTACATTTTTTACGGGCCCGTATTCAACAGCATATCCAAACTAAAGTATCAAAGTAAATTATCGGGCAGTTTTTATTTAGATAAGGATCACACCATTTCTAAAATAATTGCCTTGGGTGGAATTGATGCATTCAATTTGTCCAAAATAAAAGAAATGAATTTCGATGGAGCGGCAGTATTAGGTGCCATATGGAATGAGCCAGCTCATGGAATAGAAAATTTCATAAAATTAAAGAAGAATCTACTTGTTCAAAATTCAACGCAATGATTGATAAACTTCATTACATCTCACAACAATGTGAACATGGATCACATCTGACTGCCATCCAACATGCACTTGAAGCAGGATGTAAATGGATACAATTAAGAGTTAAAAATGAATTGAATGACCTCATTTTGAAATATGCCATCGAAGCGAATAAAATATGTAAGCAATATGATGCCAAACTGATTGTTAATGATCATCCCGAAATAGCACTCGAAGCAGGCGCTTATGGCGTACACTTGGGTTTGGAGGATATGCCCATTGCTCAAGCGAGAATTATGGTTGGTGGAAAGATGATCATTGGAGGGACGGCAAATTCGTTTCAGCATATCAGACAAAGAACTGCCGAAGGTGCTGACTATATCGGCTTGGGGCCTTACAGATTTACCGCTACCAAGCAAAACTTGAAACCTGTTTTAGGGCTAGAGGGTTACAAGACTATCCTACAACAGATGCGTGTTTTCAATATCCATATTCCCATTATTGCCGTAGGGGGTATTTTGCTAGATGACATTGCTGCTATTATGCAAACAGGAGTTTGTGGTGTAGCGGTATCAAGTGCTCTCACATTTGCTGATAAGCAGGAGAAAATGGTTGAAAAAATGTATCAGTATCTAAATGCTCCATCTTTTAAAACAAGCCATTTAAATAAATCTGACTCAAACAAAAGACCATGTTCAAAATAGCCGATAAAGTGTTCAACTCACGTTTGTTTACTGGAACGGGCAAATTCAGCTCACTGAATCTAATGGAGGAGTCATTACTTGCTTCTGGATCTGAACTGATTACTGTTGCCTTGAAACGAGTGGATGTTAAAGACAAAAATCAAGGTGATCTGTTGAGCCATCTGAACTATTCGCATATCAATCTATTGCCAAATACCTCAGGTGTCCGAAATGCAAAAGAAGCCATTTTTGCGGCACAATTGGCACGCGAAGCGCTGGAAACCAATTGGATCAAACTCGAAATACATCCTGATCCCAAATACTTAATGCCCGACCCCATCGAAACCCTAAAAGCAACCGAAGAGCTGGCTCAGATGGGATTCGTCGTATTGCCTTACACACATGCCGATCCTGTATTATGCAAAAGATTAGAAGATGTAGGCACTGCAGCAGTGATGCCTTTAGGATCTCCCATTGGAAGCAACAAGGGATTAAAAACGATTGATTTTTTAGAAATTATTATCAGTCAGAGTAATGTGCCCGTGATTGTAGATGCAGGAATAGGGTCCCCTTCAGATGCTGCCTGGGCGATGGAAATTGGAGCTGATGCGGTGTTGGTCAATACGGCTATTGCAGTTTCTGAAAACCCCATACAAATGGCAAAAGCATTTAGGCTGGCTGTGGAAGCCGGACGCCTAGCCTTTGATGCAAAATTGGCCTCCCCCTTCTTTTACGCGGTAGCAAGTAGTCCTTTAACCTCTTTTTTGGATGAGTAGCTTCACCGATATATTCAATTTATTTGATTGGGAGCAAACCCAAGCTAGCATCTTTGCCAAAACAAGTCAGGATGTTGAAAAGGCTTTATTGGCAGATAAACGAACACTGGATGATTTTAAAGCATTGATATCCCCAGCAGCGGGGCCTTATTTGGAGCAAATGGCGCAAATCAGTCAGTATCTAACCCTTAAACGTTTTGGGAAAGTGATACAGCTATATATTCCGCTTTACCTTTCCAATGAGTGTAACAACATTTGTACGTATTGTGGCTTTAGCTACGACAATCAAATAAAGCGGAAGACACTTTCTCCAATAGAAATCATGCAAGAGGTCGCCAAAATTAAGAATATGGGTTATGACCATGTGCTTTTGGTTACCGGTGAGGCTAATCAAACCGTTCATCTAGATTATTTTAAGAAAGTGCTTGAATTAATTCGTCCGCATTTTGCTCATATATCGATGGAAGTACAGCCACTCGACCTGGAGGATTACCAGCAGTTAGCAGCTGATGGTTTAAACACCGTACTTGTTTATCAGGAAACCTATCACCAAGAAAATTATAAAAAGCATCATCTTAAAGGAAAGAAATCTAATTTCCAATACCGGCTAGAAACGCCCGACAGATTGGGGCAGGCTGGCATTCATAAAATGGGTTTGGGTGTATTAATCGGCTTGGAAGACTGGCGTACGGATTCGTTTTTTACCGCCCTACATTTAAACTACTTGGAGAAAAAATACTGGCAAAGCAAATACAGTCTTTCTTTTCCGAGACTGAGACCTTTTAATGGTGGCTTAGAGCCAAAAGTAGAAATGACCGACCGTGAGTTGGTACAGTTGATTTGTGCCTACCGTTTGTTTAATCAAGAAGTAGAGCTCTCTATTTCTACTCGCGAATCGCCCATTTTTAGAAATAATAGTATTCAACTAGGTATTACGGCGATGAGTGCGGGTTCTAAAACCAATCCTGGAGGGTATGCTGTTCAATTAGAATCGTTGGAGCAATTTGAAATTAGTGATGAACGTAGCCCTCAACAAATTGCTAAGGTCATAACGACACAGGGCTACGAACCTATTTGGAAGGATTGGGATCATCGTTTAACCACATAAAGTATGAAACACGAAGAATTAAAGAGATACAATAGACAAATCATCCTCTCTGAAATTGGATTATCCGGACAGGAAAAACTAAAGAGTGCCCAGGTATTGATGATTGGTGCAGGTGGCTTAGGTTGCCCCATATTGCAATACCTCGCAGCAGCAGGGGTGGGTAAAATAGGTATTGTCGATGATGACGTAATAGGCCTGAGTAATCTGCATAGGCAAATACTATATTCGACAGCTGATATCGGAAAATCAAAAGCAATTGTTGCCAAAGAGAAACTCAAATTGCTTAATTCACATATCAACATCACTTCATATGATGAGCGTTTTACTGCCGATAATGCTAAAATTATTTGTGAAAGTTATGACTTAGTGATCGATGGGTCAGATAATTTTGAGACCCGTTATTTGGTTAATGATACCTGCGTGGCACTCAAAAAAGTGCTGGTATTTGGTTCTATTTTCAAGTTTGAAGCTCATATTGCTGTATTTAATGATCGGGATGGACCCAATTACAGAGATGTGTTTCCAAGTGTACCATCATCGGATGAAGCTCCTAATTGTGCAGAGGTTGGCGTGCTGGGTGTATTACCTGGGATCGTCGGCGCATACATGGCCAATGAAGCCATCAAAATTATTTGTGGTATTGGTGCAAGCTTATCTGGTAAACTCATGATCATTGATACACTCCACAATACGACCCATATTTTTAATGTGGCTAAGCAAAAACAAAATACATTTCACAATACTGGTGCAACAACTACTGAATCTATTAAAACCATTCATGATGAAATAACGACTGATGAGCTTAATGCATGGTTATCAACATATCCCGATGAGTTACATCTGATTGATGTTCGAGAAAATCATGAGTTTGAATATTATAATGTCGGCGGAATAAATATTCCTTTACACGAGCTGAACAAGCACATTGGATCATTGCCAGAAAACAAAAAATTGATATTCTGTTGTCAAACTGGGCAACGCAGTAAAATGGCTATCCAAGTATTGAAACTAACTTACAAAGGCGAAATGTATCACTTAAAGAATGGTATAACCTAAGCTCATGAACAAATACCCCGTAGTATTAAGTATAGCTGGATCAGATAGTAGTGGAGGTGCTGGCATTCAAGCTGATATTAAAACCATCAGTGCACTGGGATGTTTTGCCACTACGGCCATTACAGCAGTTACTGTGCAGAATACCTTAGGAGTTAGTGGAATACACCCCATTCCTGTTGAAATCGTGAGGTCTCAAATCAAAGCAGTGATGGACGATATTCAACCATCAGCTATCAAAATAGGCATGGTGCATCATCCAGAAATTGCTATAACCATCGCATCTGTCTTGAAAAAGTACCGTGATGTATTCATTGTATTTGATCCAGTGATGGTAGCAACTAGTGGCGACCACTTAATAGAAAGTAATACCATAGAAACGCTTAAGAAAGAACTCTTCCCTTTAGCACAGCTCATCACGCCCAATCTAGATGAAGCTTACATGCTGACAGGAATAACAATCCATACCATCGCCGATATGAGAGCGTGTGCACAAGAAATAATAGATAGTGGGTGTAATGCTGTGTTGGTTAAAGGGGGCCATCTGAGAGGTTCAGTTCTTTACGATGTTTTCCTCAATAAAAACGGCGATGAATGTATTTTCAAATCAACAGCTATCGATACTCTCAATACACATGGAACGGGATGTAGCCTTTCATCAGCTATTGCATCCTACTTGGCTTTGGGAAATGATTTAGTCACTTCAATTGCCAGGAGTGCTCGATATGTTCAACATGCGATTAAGCACGGCAAGGATGTGAAAATCGGGAAAGGCCATGGCCCACTCAATCATTTCTTTAATCCTCAAAAACTAGTGATAAAGGAATACGAATAAAGATTTTAGCCACGCGACTCTTGGGTCGTCACAA
>CAIOLR010000408.1 GCA_903859135.1 uncultured bacterium
CCAGCAATCAGCGATTGAATGCTTTCAGGTAGCCACTCATCCAGTGTTCGTGCGAGAGTGTGAATCTCGTGATTGGGGTTCGCTAACCGTTTTTTGCGATGGATCGCCTTAAACAACTGACGTCCGCGATCGATCATAGAAGCAGCATTCCAGCGTGTGGGCATAGAGTTCCTTAGTGTTTAAGTCATAAGGATAATACGCAATTGCCCACGGATTGAAAAGAAACTTACGGCTCGGTACAAGAAGGCGCGGCTCCATACAACTCGATACAGTAATCGCTAGCTCAGGAGATAAGAGTGGTTTCGAAGAGTCAAAGCCATATCAAGTCAGTGATAATGGAGTTCGGATGCTTTAAAACTATTCGCAACCTATAGCTAGCCATTTTCCCCTATTTATGGTATAAAAAGCTATCAATTTGAATAGGTGCCTGTATGAGTAACATTAGCCCAAAAGTGGACATTGCCTTTAAGAAAATATTTGGCGTGGAAGAAAATAAGGATCTGTTAATTTCCTTAATTAATTCGATCGTCTCCGAAGCCGATCAAGTCGCTGATATCACTTTACTGAATCCTTACAATCCTAAAAATTTCCTGACTGATAAATTATCGATACTAGATGTGAAAGCGAAAGGTCTTGATGGCAAACGCTTTAACATTGAAATTCAAATCAGTGATGCCGCAGATTATGATAAAAGAGCATTATATTATTGGGCGAAGCTCTATACGGAACAATTGCAAGAATCGCAAGATTATGGGTTATTGTCCAAAGCGATCGGTATCCATATTTTAAATTTCTTATCGATACCTGACTCGCCAAAGTATCACAATGTCTTTCGGATTATTGAAAAAGAAACCGGCATTACGTATTTTAAAGATCTCGAGCTGCATACCATTGAATTAAAAAAATTTACTCATGATTCCAAAGACCAGCTCTCTGACCTGATTGCCAAGGTTAAAACATCGCTTGATATGTGGTTAGCCTTTTTAACAAGGCACGATTTATTAAAACCAGATGCTTTACCCAAAGAGCTTAATAACCCTAACTTAAAAAAAGCGCTTAACGTGTTAGAGGTGATGAATCTGACTAGCATAGAGCGAGATTTTTATGAGGATCATTTAAAATTTCTTCGAATGGAATTTAGTACCCTGAAAAAAGCAGAAGAAAAAGGGCGGGAAAAAGGTCGAGAAGAAGGTATTGAAATTGGTGAGGCTAGAGCTGAGAAAAAAGGTATCTATTTTGTCGCTAAAAATATGCTCATAGCCGGGCATCCTATTGCTTTTATTGCAGAATGCACGGGCCTCTCACTCGAAGAGATTCAAGCGGTTAAAGATTCTTTGTAACGCAGACCCTACAACTTTTAAAAATCTCTTGGCCAACAAAAATTCTCGATATTTACATTAACTGACATTTTTCAAAAAGCAGGCTTGTTCAATCCTTTTGTAGTGACTAAAGTTTGATCTTTATTAGCAGCGAGCAAAAAACCGTTTCAGGACTTGACTCAAGATGCTAAAGCGAAGATTATCCTCGTTGAAGCATTGCTGGCGCAAACCGTTGTGTCTGGTGCGGGAAAGAAGTAAGTCATACGTGACTTAAAAAAAAGAAAAACAGATAAACGTCGTGAGCGTTTATAGTAAACAACCTACAACTAGGAGTTACATTATGTCTCGATCTGATTTTTTATTATCCCCTGCTGATATTGATGTTGACACCGAAGACCCAAATAGTCACTTGGGTCAAGGCGGTTTTGGTGCAGTGTATAGAGGTCAATACAAGTTAGTACCTGTGGCCATTAAACAATTACTCATGCCGAAACTGGATGAGCGTAGCTTAAGTGAGTTTAAGCAAGAAGCGGAAGTGATGGCGAATTTACGTCATCCGCACGTGATTCAGTTTTATGGTTTCACGAGCACCTCGCCGTATCGTATCGTGATGGAATACATGCCGAATGGGTCACTGTATGGTGTCTTGCATCGAGAGGCACCGTTATCCTGGGATCAGCGCCAACAATGGGCCAGTGAAATTGGTTTAGGGCTGCATTATCTGCATACCTTACCTTCACCGATTTTACATCGCGATTTAAAAAGTTTAAACGTGCTGATTGATGAAAACAATAAATCAAAACTCACGGACTTTGGTTTGGCCATGGCGAACTTACGTTCAACGACTAAAACAATAAGTAAACAGTCAAACAGTGCTGTGGGGAGTTTACGTTGGATGGCACCAGAGTTATTAGGATTTAAGCCAAAATATTCTGAAAAAAGTGATATGTATGCTTATGCGATAGTGTTATGGGAATTGGTGTCTCGTCAGATACCCTATGCACAGGCTCCTGATGACAGCATTATCAAGGATGGTGTAAAAACGGGTGAACGTGAGGATATCTCCTCAACTTGTCCTGAGCTATTTCGACTTTTGATTGTCCAGTGCTGGGATCAGGATCCCGCTAAACGTCCGAGTGCAAAACAAGCCGTTGAAGCGTTGCAGAAAGGAAAAACATCAAGTGCTGCATCAAAACCCAGCACGGCC
>CAIOLR010000409.1 GCA_903859135.1 uncultured bacterium
AGACATTTGGCGATTTTTTCTGGTCACACTGGCAAGATTGGACAACAGATGCCAAAATCATAAACATATTTTAGAGTAACGTAACTATGCTAATCTGAATTAAAGTACTCTGATTGGTTGAAAATGGTCATGGGACATGGAAGTACCAATAGTACAGGTTCTTTTTTCTGTGAAGCATAGCTTTGCTGCTCTAATATTTGTTTATAATATCAGCTCCTGAATGAACCATTTTCAAAGACTAACCCCCAAGGTTTTATCGAAACGTTTTGGCATGCGTTTCGTGCGCCAAAACTGGCGGTTTATTTACTTTAACGGGGATTTAAGCTGTCACACAGATTGTGAATTTTCTTAAGCGCGCACAGTTGCAGAAAATGCTTTTTTGTCACATCGCCTTTACTGTTTGCAGTGAGGTTATCGTACCTAGGTGTCACACTGATGTGGGGCAAACCATAAATTGACAGTTAGCTTACGGGAGATTTTTTCCTAAACTTCTTTGTAGCCCTTGTGGTCAGCCGTCTCCATCTCTACTTGGATGAGCTGGGTTCACTTCTACCTAACGTCAAAATTAACTTTTGATATGTGAGAGAGTTCGAAAATAGCAGAAAAAGAGACCGAGGTTGGCTCATACTAAAAGATGTGCCAGAATATCAATCAGTTACTGAGTCAAAGTTTCTAAGTGACTGTTTGGATGAGTGAGTTTGTTGTAGGTATGGTGTCATAGGTACTGAGGTGGGGCAAAGCATAAATTGGCAGTTTGCCTAAACAGTTTATTGGCTATGTCAGTACAGATTCGAATTGATTTTAAGCAAAATATTCTACTATTCGGTTCATCCCAAATTACAATAGGTAGCCATTTGATGATGTCATAATAGGTAGTAACGACAAAAAACCTCATTTGGCCGAATGGATGGGATATAAGTTGACATTGCGTCCTTTGTAGGCTAAAAATATCATCTGACTAAGATTACACCATTTCTTTTTATAGATCTTTTCATTGTATCGAAATGCACCAGCTTAGGTACTATCAATCCTTTGCAATCAGTTTATTTCTTGCGGCATTATTCAGTAGAGCTGCTGCTGCTATCTGGATTGGCCAATGATAGGTTCAAATTTCCTATCTCTATCGCCTATTGATGGGTTCAAATGTGCATCTCTATTCCAACACTTTGACCGACCACTTTGATGGTCTTTTCCCGGAGACGTCAGTCAATGCTATATAAAATTTTCAAGGCCACCGCTAAATGTAACTTCTAATAATTTTTTCATCATTCCTCGTAACGGCCAAATTTATCATCCATAAACCTCGAAAGAGTTTGAGATAAGCTCAAATATTTTGGGACATAAATTCGCCCCCTTAAATTGAACTGGCGAGGAGGAAACGGTGTGTGCAAAGTATATAGAGCACAAGATAGAATGAGTGGGCATGTGTTATTCTTGCTTGCATGCAGTAGCAAGATTTCACCATTTTCATCCATCTTTGTCATACCAGGGAATACTGGTAAGTGGTGGATTAGTTCTAAACTAATTGAAGAGAGATTGTGTTGACTTTATTAAACTACAAATTCCCTCTTTAGAATTCCCTGGAGAAAAAGACGTAGATGGATGAAAATGGTGAAATCTTTTTTTTGTTAAATATATTTATTGATCATCACACAGTAAAGTCACATTTGTTAATGCATGTTTACAATACAGTTACAATTTATGAAATATAATCAGGACGAAAGTTGATTGGATATTTTTACATTTACTGATCTATTGTCATGAATGTACAATTAAATAGAGATAAATAAAGACAAGTTATAATTGATAAGAATCCTAGTTCCCTAGTCATAAAAATATCCTATTAAATAGTTACTGCGGATGGTCTATATTTAGGTTTTTATCTATTCTTGTTC
>CAIOLR010000410.1 GCA_903859135.1 uncultured bacterium
TAATCTGTGTATAAATCTCTAATCTTCGCTTTGTCCATCTTGCAAAAATAGTCTATCATATAAATATGAAAAATAGGGGCTGCGTAACATCAGTTATTGAACATCTTGCTTGATCTGTAATTTTTCAATAAAAATTAAAAATGAATTTGCAGTTATTGTCACAACCATCTATATTTGCAATCTCTTTCGAACCAAGTTCTTTTTTGGTTCTGTGAATTGCCCGATAGTATAAAGGTAGTACAACTGGTTTTGGTCCAGTTAGTCTAGGTTCGAATCCTGGTCGGGCAACATAAAATCTACAAAGCTCTTCCTTTTAGTTCGTACTGGGTTCATAAAGATTTGACGTTCTTGGGGCCTTTTTATTTTAAAAATATAGCGGGTTAGAGCTAGCATCATGAATCCCAAATTTTAAATCCAAAATGCCTCTTTCATTTAATCCCGTTAAACTATTCCGAGGTTCAGGCACCATTGATTTAGCCGATAAGATTGCCAAATCATACGGAAAAGAGCTAGGCGATCTTCGTGTTTCCAGATTTAGTGATGGCGAAATTCAGCCTTTTTACAATGAGACGGTTCGCGGTTGTGATGTTTTTTTGATACAATCGACCAATCAACCCAATGATAACCTCATCGAGTTATTAATGATGACTGATGCTGCCAAACGTGCATCAGCACACTATATCACGGTTGTGATTCCTTACTTTGGATTAGCTCGACAAGACCGGAAAGACAAACCCCGGGTGGCCATTGGTGCAAAATTGATTGCGAATCTGATCACCGCCGCAGGTGCACACCGAATTATGACCATGGATTTACATGCTGCACAGATACAAGGATTCTTCGATATCCCCGTGGATCATCTGGATGCATCAGTCATCTTCGTTCCATACATCAAAGCATTGAATTTGCCGAACCTAACGATTGCCTCACCTGACATGGGTGGATCCTACCGGGCGAGAACTTTTGCTAAGTTTTTCAATGCCGAAGTAATTATTTGCGACAAACGCAGAAAACGAGCCAACGAAATCGAATCCATGTCGATCATTGGTGACGTGAGGGGGCAAGATATTGTGCTGATTGATGACATTTGTGATACTGCAGGAACGCTAGCAAAAGCTGCAGCACTCATTATGGAAAATGGTGCAAATAGCGTCCGAGCGGTGTGTACACACCCTGTTTTATCAGGAGATGCCTACATGACTATCGAGAATTCTGTCTTAGAAGAACTCATCGTAACAGACACTATTCCACTGAAATACAGCAATTCTAAAATAAAAGTGTTATCTTCGGCCGATTTATTTGCTCGAGCTATTGCCAATGTAAATGAACATGGATCGATCAGTGATCTATTTAAAATAGACTAAGTATTTAGTAAAACACATAAATTTTAAATAAATAATAAAAATGAAATCAATTGCTATTAGCGGTTCTCGTAGAGAGAGCGTAGGGAAAAGAGATGCTAAAGAATTGCGTTATCAAGGCAAAGTGCCTGCGGTTCTTTATGGTGGACAAAATCAAATCCACTTTTCGGTATCTGCAACTGATTTGAAGAGTTTGGTATATACGCCAGATGTTCAATTCGTTGATTTAGATGTTGAAGGTGTAAAAGCACATGCCATCATTCAAGATTTACAATTCCACCCACTAACGGACCTTCCTTTACATGTCGACTTTTTGGAGTTGAACGAAGCAAAGCCTACTGTAATGGAAATCCCTGTAAAATTAACAGGAACTTCTCCAGGTGTTAAAACAGGTGGTAAATTAATTCAAAAATTACGCAAACTACGTGTTAAAGCATTGCCGAAAGACATGCCACAGTATGTTGAAGTAAGCTTAGAAACACTTGAAGTTGGTAAATCTGTCTCTGTTGGCGATTTGAAATTTAATGATTTCTTGATCACCAACAACACTGACGATACCATTGTTTCGGTAATTATGTCTCGTGCATTAAAACAAGCCGAGCAAGAAACTAAGAAATAGTTTCTTGCTCGGCTTGATTTAATGCAAACAGGCCTTTAGTCA
>CAIOLR010000411.1 GCA_903859135.1 uncultured bacterium
GGATATAATCTATTTTTTTTTGAATATGCAGATACATCCATTAAGAAAGCATGGCTCTTGAAACTGGAATGAATTCTAATGCAGCCTAGAAAAACGGTTTTAATGGTAAAAAAGGTCAAACACATTAAAATAAAGAACGATGAAAATTTCATAAAAATTGCGAAATAGGACTTGGAGAGGTATAACTGCAATGATTCTTGCACTCTCTATAGCTGTTGCTTGTAAAAAAGAAAATTACAATTCTCCACCTACAGGAGGAGATAAGGACGCTCATGGATGTATTGGTTCCGCTGGACAAGAGTGGTGCGAGGTTAGAAATAAATGCTTGCGATGGTTCTCAGCCTTTAACCTAACATGGCCCATTACAGCTGGTAGTTTCACTCTCAATAACTTTATTATATTCGACGTTTTCAGTAACAATCAGGCACCCAAAAAAGCTGAGGCAAAGTTTTTTCTAAATAACAACAGCTACGATGAGATCATGAACTACGACACCTCGGGAGGTAATAACTATCCCACTAGTGCCAAATAGACTAATACAACTTGTACTTTAACCTTGCTAAATGGCTCTTACACCTTTACAAAAGATGGACAAACGGTTGCCTCCAATCTCACGATTAACCCCAATCCGACCGATTGATTATTAAGTTGTAAAAAAGTCGTCTATTCAAATGTATGATACCCCTTCTGCACTTGAAAAATCTAAATTCTGACAATCTACTTTTATTGCTGAGCCTTCCGTATGACGCTATTTTTAATGCTGTAAGTAAAATAAATGACAAAGCCTATAGCCATCCAAATAAGTAATCGCTCCCAATTATGCCTACCTAAACCAATCATCATCGTTGTGCACACAACAACCCCAAGAATAGGTACAAAAGGCATCAGAGGT
This sequence comes from uncultured bacterium, assembly GCA_903859135.1. GTDB lineage: Bacteria > Bacteroidota > Bacteroidia > Sphingobacteriales > Sphingobacteriaceae > Daejeonella. The sequence goes on from CAIOLR010000411.1 coordinate 893, forward strand.
GTTTTAAAAGGACGGTGACGATCTGGATCTGTTTTGCGCAAAATAAGTACTCCTATACATACCAAAGAAAATGCAAACAGTGTCCCAATGCTGGTCATATCTCCCACCACATCTCCAGGCACAAATGCTGAAAATATCCCTCCAAAAAGAAGAAATATTAAATTGGATTTATAAGGGGTTCTAAACTTAGGATGCAAGTCGGAAAATATTCTTGGGATCAAACCATCTTTTGACATACTAAAAAACACACGCGATTGTCCCAAAAGCATGACCAATATAACCGAAGTGAAACCTGCCAAAATAGCAACAGTCACCAATATGGATAGCCAATGGTAATTATTCATATAGGTATCAATAACGTATGCGACAGATGCTTCCTTTCCTGCAGTTTCAAATTCTTTATAATTAGCTACTCCAGTCAATACGTGAGCAAAAAGAACATACAAAACAGTACAAATGGCTAAGGATACCAACATCCCGATAGGCATATCTTTTTTAGGATCTTTAGCTTCCTGCGCTGCTGTCGAAACAGCATCAAAACCAATAAAGGCAAAGAAAACAACCCCCGCAGAACTAATAATTCCGCTCCAGCCAAACTTACCAAAGTGGTCAGCGGTTAAATACTGCCAAAAACCGATCTCTCCATTTACCAATTTCGTTTCGCCCACATTTTCGGGGATATATGGAATGTGATTGGATGGATTGATATAAGTCCATCCAATGGTTATAAATGCGATCACAATAGCCACTTTTAAAATGACCATCATATTATTAATCGTTGCCGACTCCTCTATGCCTCGTATTAAAACGAATGTGACCACTGCCATAATAAATAAAGCTGGTAAGTTCATAATTCCATATACCCCACCTGTTGACACTTGAAAAGGAGAGTGACAAAATTCGTATGGAATACTTATTCCAAAGGTTTGAAGAAGCTTATTCAGATACTCTGACCATGCAATGGATACCGTAGCAGCACCTAACGCATATTCTAAAACCAAATCCCATCCAATAACCCAAGCGACTACTTCACCCATCGTAGCATACGAATAGGTGTAAGCACTTCCTGCAATGGGAATCATGGATGCAAATTCAGCATAGCACAAACCAGCCAATGCACAACCTATAGCAGCCAAAATAAACCCAAGAGTAACGGCGGGCCCCGCATGATCGGCTGCTGCTGCTGCTGTTCGCACAAATAAACCCGCCCCAATGATAGCCCCAATCCCCAAAGCAATTAAGTTCCCTGGCCCCAGCGTACGTTTAAGCGTATGTTCTCCACTTTCTGATGCCTCGATAAGAAGCTGGTCTAAAGATTTTTTAAATACCATATTGTATATAGTTAATTTATATTTTTCAATTAAACAACAAGAACAACAAACATATATTATTTCTATTAAAGAATATAATTTAATTA
>CAIOLR010000412.1 GCA_903859135.1 uncultured bacterium
TGTGCAGAAAATTAAATCACTTTGCACTCAAAGCCAAAATTTATCTCGCCGCTAATAAAGCTGCTTGGGAAGAAGTACAAAAAATAAATTTTCAACCTACTGCGTAACATCAGTTACTAACAATAACAACCTCTGCTAACTCCGATCCACTTGTTTTCATGATTACGTTTAACAGCAGTGGAGCACCTAATGCCACCGAAATATTAGATTGTGTCAGTGTTTGGAAACCTACATAGGTGATCGTAACGAGGTAAGGTCCTCCAACACGCATGTTAGAAATAGAAAAACGACCATCTACATTCGTAGAGGTACCATAACTTGTTCCAGTCGGGGTATGAATGGCTTTCACTGCAGCACCTATTAAGACCTCCCCTTTTTCATCAACGATCTTTCCTACTAAACCACCAGTGGTTACTTGTGCCGATGTACCAAGAGCCGCTAACATCAATAGCATAACAAAAAAAATTCTCATGTGTATCATTTGTGTATGTAAAATAATTACGGTGATGGTTAGAATGATTACGGCAATTATATAAAGTAATCTAATTTACTTGTTGACTAGTGTTTTATTGTAAACGTTAAAAAGTCTTTTAAATTTTTCAGTCTTTGACATGCCCCTTGAACGATGAAGTATCCAAACAAGCTCCCAAACATCTGACAAAGACACTTTCAAAACGCTGGGCCAATGTAACAATTTTAACTAAAGTGAATTTTTAAAAATTTCACTAAACCTATTACATCTATTATTGATCAGCAAAATAACAATCACCCCGATTCTAAAAGTATAATTTCATTAGATTTGCCACTTATTTTAAATGTTTCATCACAACATTAAAAAACATATGAACTACGATATCATTGTTGTTGGAAGTGGCCCAGGAGGGTATGTAGCCGCCATTCGTGCAGCACAACTAGGATTTAAAACAGCTGTTGTCGAACGCGAGTCTCTAGGTGGGATCTGCTTAAATTGGGGTTGTATTCCTACAAAAGCTTTACTAAAAAGTGCCAATGTTTTCGAATATATCACTCATGCTGCCGATTATGGTATCAAAGTAGAAGACTCAACGCTTGATTTCGGTAGCGTAATCAAACGTAGCCGTGGCGTTGCTGATGGAATGAGTAAAGGTGTTCAGTTTTTGATGAAAAAAAATAAAATTGATGTCATCATGGGCAGCGCAAAAATTAGAAAAGGAGGCCAAATTGAAGTAAGTGCAACAGATGGGTCAATCAAAGAATATACGGCAACGCATACCATTTTAGCCACAGGAAGTCGCTCTCGTGAACTTCCAAACTTAAAACAAGATGGCAAAAAAGTAATTGGTTATCGTCAAGCGATGGTAATGCCTGAGCAACCCAAATCACTGGTTGTTGTCGGATCAGGTGCCATTGGGGTAGAATTTGCCTATTTCTATCATGCGATCGGTACCAAGGTAACGATCATTGAATATTTAGATCGAATTGTTCCCGTTGAGGATGATGATATTTCCAAACAACTCATCAGAAGTTTTAAAAAAATGGGCATCACGGTGATGACAGGGGCGAATGTGGAAGCTGTAGATACTTCAGGGGAAGGATGCAAAGTACAAGTAAAAACAGCAGCAGGAACTGAAACCATCACTTGTGATGTCGTCTTATCCGCAGTCGGAATCAGCCCGAATATTGAAAATATCGGACTAGAAGAAGCTGGCGTAAAAACTGACAAAGGTCGCGTACTGGTTGATGATTTTTATAAAACCAATGTAAACGGCGTTTATGCGATAGGCGATATCGTAAAAGGGCAAGCACTTGCTCACGTAGCCTCTGCCGAAGGAATTATTTGTGTAGAAAAAATTGCGGGCCATCATCCCGAACCACTCAACTATAATAACATACCTGGCTGTACCTATTGCTCGCCCGAAATTGCATCGGTTGGCTATACCGAAAAAGCGGCTAAAGAAGCTGGCTACGAAGTCAAAGTAGGCAAATTTCCTTTTTCAGCTTCAGGTAAAGCAAGTGCAGCAGGTGCAAAAGACGGTTTTGTAAAAGTAATATTTGACGCCAAATATGGCGAATTTCTGGGTGCACACATGATAGGTGCACATGTTACCGAAATGATTGGAGAGATCGTAGTTGCCCGCAAATTAGAAACTACGGGAATGGATATTGTTAAAACAGTGCACCCACATCCTACCATGAGTGAAGCAATTATGGAGGCGGCAGCTGATGCATATGGGGAAGTCATACACTTGTAGAGTCAAAGAAAAAATGGAACACACCTCCTTCCTTGCTCTATTTGATAGGATAGAATCCTGCGCTGGGCTCTATCCTATCAAAATACCGCTGTCTATTTTGGCATGAGACTTTGGGATTTATTAAAATTTGAACATACCAACAATGAGCCGTCTATACTTGGCTTAAAGTATTGACCACCATTTAGCTCCTTTAGTACTTTTTCATTCAACTCTTGAACAAAAAAGTATTTTAAATAATCTTCAGACATAGCTATTTTTTTTAAATTGTTTATATTTTTTAACTATAACGAAAAAAATATATCAATATTGTATATATATACGGCTTATCGATAACTTTATTTTACAAATATGCAGCTAGTTAGGCACCCTATAATTGTTGAATGTATAAACAATTGCAATCACATAAAAATCTACAAATTTTCAATTTCACAATTAGTTAATTTTAAAAGCCTTGAATTCAAGTAGTAAATGCAACTTATAGGAATAAGGATATATTTGTAATTTAGTATCATTTACAGCATATCATATACATTGTTGCTACCTAGTAATTACACAAAATTTTGTTTTACAATCGAAGTGATTGCTCGCTTTCTGGATGTAGCAAACACAAAATAAACACGATCATCCAAGTACACCAGACTATTAAAATTCTGCATTCTTGGGCGTTCTCGGGAATGGGATGACATCACGGATATTGGTCATACCCGTCACAAACAAAACAAGACGTTCGAAGCCAAGGCCAAAACCGGCATGTGGTGCGGAGCCAAATCGACGCGTGTCCAAATACCATGATAACTCTTCTTTGGAAACATCCATCTCATCCATACGTCGCTCCAATAATACTAACCGCTCTTCTCGCTGCGATCCACCGATGATTTCGCCTATCCCTGGGAACAAAATATCCATCGCTCGAACTGTTTTCCTACCTAATTCATCTGGCTCGTTTTGGCGCATGTAAAATGCTTTGATGTCTGCTGGATAATTAGTTAAAATAACGGGCTTTTTAAAATGCTTTTCTACCAAATAACGCTCATGTTCCGATTGCAAGTCAGCTCCCCACCCATCAATCAGATACTTAAATTGTTTTTTCTGATTTGGTTTTGAATTTTTCAGAATATTGATGGCTTCGGTATACGTTAACCGTTCGAAATTATTTTCTAAACAGAAGTTTAATTTGGCAAGAAGATCTAGTTCCGAGCGTTCGCCTTGGGGCTTTTGTTTTTCTTCTTCGAGCAAGCGATCTTTTAAAAATTCGAGTTCATCTGGACAATTTTTGATTGCATATTGAATGACATATTTCAAAAGCTCTTCGGCCAAATCCATATTGTCATCTAAATTATAAAAAGCCATTTCGGGCTCCATCATCCAAAATTCGGCCAAATGACGCGCTGTATTTGAATTCTCAGCACGGAAAGTAGGACCAAAAGTATACACTTCACCCAAGGCCATGGCTGCTAGCTCTCCCTCCAATTGGCCTGAAACAGTGAGATTGGTGGCTTTACCAAAAAAATCCTCTTTATAATTAACACTTCCATCCTCATTACGCGGAATATGGTCAAAATCGATCGTCGAAACTCGAAACATTTCACCAGCACCTTCGGCATCCGATGCTGTGATAATGGGCGTATGCACGTAAACAAATCCTCGATCATTAAAAAATTGATGAATGGCATATGCCAAGGCGTGTTTAACTTTAGAAATAGCGTTGAATGTACTGGTTCTGAAACGCAAATGTGCGATCTCACGCAAAAACTCCAAGCTGTGTTTTTTTGGCTGCAGTGGGAATTTTTCGGCATCACTATCGCCCAAAATCTCCAACTGATCCACTTTTATTTCCACGCGCTGCCCCTTGCCCAGTGACTCTACCAATCGACCCGTCACGGCGATAGATGCCCCTGTTGTAACACGTTTTAACAAAGATTCATCAGTAGTATTAAAATCAACAACTGCCTGAATATTATAAATAGATGAACCATCATTAATTGCAATAAATTGATTGTTCCGAAAAGTTTTAACCCACCCTTTTACTGTAAAGCTTTTGTTAAAATCGGTACTTTGAAGTAGATCTTTTATTCGTGTACGCTTCATATTTTATATTTTGATCGCAAAAGTACAGATTAGAGCCTGTTTACAGAAATACTTTTAAACAGTTGCCTAAGAATTACAATGGCAGTAAAATCAACAGTAATAAACGTTTGATACCCACACAAATCAGGTTTCAAATTGTACTACAAAACCATCATTATATTTCCTGTGTTCACCCATTAGACCAAAGCTTAAACAGAAATATTCGCTTGTTTTTTTAA
>CAIOLR010000413.1 GCA_903859135.1 uncultured bacterium
ATATAAAAAATTATCTAAATATTAAAAATAATCAACAAAATAGTACAAACAAGTAAAAAAAGTACATACCAGGACTCTAGTCAGCAGTTTTCCTATAATTGAGCACAGCCCAACTATTCAACACGAGCCCGATGAGTGCAATTACGATCAAATGATAAGCGATATCGCTAAAACCACTTCCTTTCAATACCACCATGCGCATGATTTTTATAAAGTGACTAGGTGGGAAAGTTTCTACGATATTTTTCGCCCATTGCGGCATGCTGTCCACCGAGTTGAACACGCCACTCATCATGTTAAATATATTGATGAAGAAGAAAGAAAGCGACATGGCCTGTTGCTGTGTGGATGAATAGGTAGATATAAGTAAACCTAGGCCCAGCGTAGCAAATAGATAAATAATGAGGGAGACATATAATACCAACAAGCTTCCTACTACATCCACACGATACAACAGCCATGCAATCAATAAACCAAGCGTAAAAACAATCATTGCAAGAACCATAAAAGGGATCAATTTTCCGAGGATGAATATGTGTTTTTGGATCGGAGTCACATTGATCTGCTCAATGGTGCCACTTTCCTTTTCTCTTACAATATTGAAAGCCGACTGCATTACGCCCATCGCCGTAACTAATGTAACCAAAATAGCGGGCACGATATATAAATCATAGTCCATAAATGGATTATACCAATTGGAGGATGCAACACTGATCTGTGGCACATCCACTACTGTTGAACCAGATGGCCATGAAGCTCGTATTTCCGAATTAAAATCACTGATGATGCTGCTCAAATAAGCTCCGCCAAGATTGGCTTTGGTCCCTTCGATCGCATTAATCGCCACGTACACTTTATTCGAATTTTCACTCACCAAATTCTTCTCAAAGTGGATGGGTATCTGAAGTGCCAAGTCTGCCTTGTCCTGCTCTACCATCGATAAAGCTTCGGGATAAGAGGCCACATAGCCCGTCAACCTAAAATAGCCCGAGGCTGTAATTTTTGAAATAAGCTTTTGCGAAAAGGGAGAATGGTCGTGATCAACCACAGCAATGGAAATATTTTTCACCGAGTAATTAGCAGCCAATGGCATAATGATCAGCTGTATCATGGGCATGATCATCAACATAACCATCAGCTGCTTATTACGCACTAATTGCATAAACTCTTTTTCCAACAGAAAGAATAAGCTCCTCATTGTAGTCTGATTTTAAATTTATGAAGACTGATGGAAAACAGCAGCACACACATCCCAAAAAGAATGAATATTTCCTTCCAAATAGATATAAAGCCTAATCCTTTTAGCATCACCTTTTTGACAATGATAAAATACCATCTCGAAGGAACTATGTTAGATAACCATTGCATCGGTAGTGGCATATTTTCAATGGGAAACATAAAACCTGTTAGCAACAACGTCGGTAGCATCATGCCCATCAAAGAGGCTGTCATGGCAGCCTGTTGTGTTTTTGCGTTGATGGATAATAATAGTCCGATAGACAAGGATGTCAAGATAAACAAGGTACTTGCAAACGTCAACAATAAAATACTACCCCGAACCCGTAGATCCAAAAAAACAGAACTTAAGATGAGTATAATGAAAAGGTTTACAATAGAAATCAGGAAATTGGGTGTCAATTTCGCTATAATGATATACAATGGCTTGAATGGAGATACCAACAATACTTCCATGGTGCCTAACTCTTTCTCTTTTACGATGGCTACGGATGTCATCATGGTACATACCAGCATCAACACCAAAGCCATCACACCTGGAACAAAATTAGGTGCACCCCGCAATTCGGGGTTGTATAACATTTGCACTTCTGGAACGATTTGCAAAGGCAGTCGATTGATGCTCAAATGCATATTATAATCAGCAATGATACTCGTCATATAATTGGTTACAGCGGTAGCTGTGTTTGGGTCGGATGCATCTGCGATTATTTGTACGGATGCTTTATTAGCATGCTGTAAATCATGAGCAAAATGAGCGGGGAAAATAACGGCCAATTTGGCTGTTCCTTTTTTAAACGCGGCATGTAACTGATCCGCACTTTGCAAATTACGCTCGATATCAAAGTATTTGCTCGCGGCTATTTTGCTAATCATTTGAGTGGTTACCACATCTTTGGAATAATCGACTACGACTATTTTAGAATCTTTAATCTCGTTGGATAAGGCAAAACCAAATAGAACAATTTGGGTAATTGGTAGCCCAAACAATAACAGCAAGGTGCTTCTATCACGAAAGATTTGTAGAAATTCTTTTTTTATGAAGACGATTAATTGTTTCATTTTTCAGTATTGCGTAGTGTGAATATAGCGTACTGCAACGATCAATTGTATCAATACCTAAATAAGGTTGACCATTTTGTCAATGATCAATCGCAATACGATCTACGATCTAATCTTTACGTTTTGCATTTCGTGCAAGTTCATAAAAAACATCCTCCATGTTGGTGACGGCATACTGCTGTTTAAGATTAACAGGACTGTCAAGTGCAGCGATAACCCCATCTACCATGATAGAAACCCGATTGCAATATTCTGCTTCATCCATGTAATGAGTCGTTACAAAAATGGTTACCCCTTTGTCGGCTGCACTATAAATCAGATCCCAAAACTGCCTTCTGGTAACTGGATCCACACCACCTGTTGGCTCATCCAAAAAAACGATATCTGGTCCGTGCACAATAGAAACTAAAAATGCTAATTTCTGCTTCCATCCCAATGGCAGTTCACGAACTAAGGTTTTTGCTTCACGTTGCAACTGCAAGCCTTCAAGCAGCTCACGTGTTTTTGTTTTGATTTGCTTGATATTCATCCCATAAATACCCGCATAAAAACGAATATTTTCCGATATGGTGAGATCATCATACAGCGAAAATTTTTGGCTCATATAGCCAATTTTGGTCTTTATTTCTTTGGTTTGGCCATAGATATCAAACCCAGCGATCGTTGCTTTTCCGGAAGAGGGTGCTAGCAGTCCACACAACATACGCATAGCCGTTGTTTTCCCAGCACCATTGGCACCCAAAAAACCAAATATTTCTCCTTGATTAACATCAAAAGTCAGTTCATTTGCAGCAATAAAATCTCCAAATCGTTTGGTCAATTTTTCTGTTGTAATGACTGGCCTCATAAGTTTAATCTTTTAGCAAGTGAATAAAACAATCTTCAATGCTTGGAGTAATTGATGTTATACTTACATCTGCATGATCTTTGGAGTGCAGATACTTGACCACATCTTTATCCGACGAGTTGTTGAACGTGACATGCAAAGCATCGCCAAAGGCAAAGCAGCTGTCGACCCCCGAATAATTTCTGGTATCCTGCAGTAGCTTGAATATATTGGAAGACTTGATCGCGTATAAATCTTTAGGATATGACGAAACAATTTTTTCGGGCGTGTCGATCGACAATAGTTGTCCTTTTTGGATCAAGGCTATTCGATCGCAAAGATTGGCCTCATCCATGTAAGGTGTAGATACGAGAATAGTAATACCTTGCTCTTTCAACCTTCTCAGCATTTCCCAAAATTCTCTTCTTGATACCACATCCACGCCGGTGGTGGGTTCGTCTAAGAACAACACATTCGGTTTATGTATCAAAGCACAGCACAAACCCAATTTTTGTTTCATGCCCCCCGATAATTTCCCAGCCATACGATTTTTGAATGGCTCTATTTGCTGATAAATATCTTTGATCAGTGCATAGTTTTCCTGGATGGTCGTATCAAATATGGTGGCAAAAAAATGAAGGTTTTCCTCTACCGTCAAATCCTGATATAAACTAAACTTGCCGGGCATGTATCCTACACAGTTCCTGATTTGTTTATAATCCTTCAGTACATCAAACCCATTCACGGTAGCGGTACCTTCATCAGCCAATAGCAAAGTGGTCAGTATTCTAAAAAGTGTTGTTTTGCCTGCTCCATCTGGACCAATCAAGCCAAACAGCTCACCATGATTGACAGCAAAAGAAATATCTTTCAGTGCTGTTACTAAGCCCTTGTTGTATGTTTTCTTGACATTATGAAGTGAAATCATCCGCTAAAATTTCACTTCTCCGTACATGCCCAATTTCAGATATCCATTATTTTTCACCCTTATCTTCACCGCGTATACCAAGTTAGCTCGCTCATCTCGGGTCTGTATTGTTTTGGGCGTAAACTCCGATTTATCTGAAATCCAATACACTTGTCCAGGGTATTCTTTATAATTCTTGGCACCATCATCGGTATACACTTTCACCAATTGGTTCAATTTGACACTCGTCAACTGCGACTCTGTGATGTACGCCCTCAAGGTAATTGTATCAAGGTTCGCTATTTTATATAAAGCTTTTCCAATGGTGGCCATTTCTCCTTCTAGGGCATATTTGGTCAAGACGATGCCACTGATTGGATTTACAATTTGTCCTTTGTTAATTTGATCCTGTATTTGTGCGACGGATTTCTCCAAAGGATTTTGCTCGCTTAAAATGGACCTATTTTGTGTGGCGATCTTAGATTCATCCAGTACAATTTGCTGTTTAGAAACCTTGATCTGTTTCTGCAACTGATCTATGGCTGCATTCATATCATCTAATTGCTTTTGTGTAGCCGCGTTGCTTTTAAGAAGATTTTCGGTTCTTCCCTTTTCTCTTAATTGATGCGCCAACTGGGCTTCCTGAACGGCCTGTTGTCTTTTCACTAATTCAATTTCTGGCTTTGGATCGGTGGTCTTTTCTCTTAAAGATTGTATAGTAGCTTCCACTTGCTGTTTCTGCAGAATCGTATTGGATACATCAATCCTCCCCACAACAACCCCTTTGCGAGTTTGATCCCCTTCTTTTATTGGAAAGGATACTATTTTTCCATTTTGTTCGGCTGACACCATTACTTCATCCGATTCAAATACACCAGAAGCATCTGTTTTATAATTGTTTTGATTACAGGCGAACATCAACATGGCAAACAGAAATAAAACAGCAATTGTATTTCTCATTTTTGCATTTATTTAAATTACAAGAAAGTAAATGTAGCAATATTTGCCTTGCTGGAAACATACTGTAAGAACAACGTTCACTTATCTGTACTACCCTAGATGCCCTTAGAACAAAGTAGAAAGACTAGAGAGGACTAATTATTTGCTACCGAGAAGAATCAGTAGCAAATAAAAGGTATAATGGACAAAAAGGGTGCTATATTAGGTACTATATTATACCCAAATTTTTTTATAATCTTGCAATTGTGTACTTTTTCAGGACCGACTAATTAGCTAGCCAGCTAATAGCCATGCATTGATATCTAGCTTCTGATTATCGTTAAACATTATGTTTTCTACTGCATGCCCTGCAACAAAATGTTGCTTAATAGTAATAGAATCTTGATGATTATTACCATAATAAATTTTTAGATCATCAACATCTTTTTTTAGATTGAGTTGTTCTTGTTGTAGATCAAATAAGAATTTTATCGTATCAACGCCACCACTATCGACAATGATATCGTGCCCATCTCCATTAGCAAATAGGTAGGTATCATCACCGTCTCCTCCATCTAAATAATCGTTACCTGCATAACCTCGAAGCGTATCCATTCCTAATAGACCTCGCAATTTATTGATCAATTCGTTCCCTTCTAGTACGTTATCAGCATGATTGCCAATAATATCTAGTATTTTTCCATCTTTTTGATAAACTAAGATATCTTTCACGAAGAAATCTTCGAGCTGGTAAAAATCATGATGGCCTGTAAGTGATTTAGCTTGTTCCCACCTATCAACAACTTCCGAAATAGTTTTTGTATAAGATTGACCATTTATCTCCGTAGAGATTTTTAATCGATTATAATTTTGTTTATCTGCCCCAAAAACATTTCGAATAAGGATGGTCCCTTTTTCATCAACAATGGTTAAATGATCTTCATAATAACCGAATTTTGTGGTTTTACTAATTGACATTAGTAAGTCATCATCTACAGATGATCCAGATTTGCAATGATCGATGATGACTGATTTAACTTCTCCCTTAAGCACGTCTGCTATCTTGTACGTTTTTTTGGAAGCCCAATCGGAAGGTTGCAAAATCACATGCTCTACACCTTCAATTAATGGAGGAACAAAATAACTATTCTCTCCATATCCTTTAATTAATAAGGTTTTATTATCTAAGCGCTCCAAATGCTCGAAATAATACTCAATACCCCCACCCTCATAATACTGACCATTGAAACTATAAGTTTCAACATGATGGCCTTCATTTCCCCGTTGAAAAAATACTTGTATGGTAGAAAGACCCGTCTTTTCACTTATACCTCCCTTTACTATCCCTATATACCCTGTTGGAGCTCCTCTTTGGTAATCTACTTGTGTTTGGCCTACCATTCTTCCCAGAACCTTATGAAACCAACGTGCTGGCATGTTCTCACCTTGTACTAGAATTACTTCATTAACTATCCAATCCCTGTGTGTGTTCAACAGGGGTTTAATAAATCTTTCTGCATCATCATTATTTACGCCAACACTGTTCACACACTCTGGGTCCAATGCCTGAAAATACAGCTTATTTTCTTTCGTGTCCCATTTAAGCACTGCTTCCTTGTTGTATCGAGGCAAGTATAAAGGCTGATTTTGATCTGTTGCTTTGGTAACTAAACGAAATTGCCCATCTCCCAGAGCGCTCACGGACTCGAACGTGAGCTCAGATAAAACTTCTTTTTTGAGTGGAAAACCATCTCCAATTTGATATGTATTGAACATGCCGATAAAGTCTGTCTGATTAATTATTTCTTGGGAATATAGTTTGCCTGTTTTAGAGCCTGTTTAAAAATGAAAAAGGAATAATATTATAGGCCTGAAAAGCGATTGGAAATAGTCTTTTTTGTTGTGACGAAACTTCAAAAAAATGTA
>CAIOLR010000414.1 GCA_903859135.1 uncultured bacterium
TTATGGTATGCGATGTTTATACCAGATTCAACCGTTCTTGTTGCTGCCCATAAATTTGATGGCTCGCAAGAGATTATGAAACGTATTCGATTTGCTTACGAACTATGTCCCGACCACATACGGGCGGGAGCTACTAATTATAACTTAGGTTCCATTGACTTTGAGAATGGAAGTCGTATTGTATCTGCCACTACCACTGAAAATACTGGGCGTGGTATGTCTATATCACTGCTATATTGCGACGAGTTTGCATATGTACGTCCTAATGTAGCTCAGGAATTTTGGGCTTCAATCAGCCCAACGTTAGCAACTGGTGGATCTGCTATTATTACTTCTACGCCTAACAGTGACGAAGATCAATTTGCGTTATTGTGGAAAGGCGCCAATAAAATGGAAGATAGCCATGGTAATCCACAAGAATTAGGTATAAACGGATTTAAAGCATTCCGTAGTTATTGGCGAGAACATCCAGATAGAGATGATGCATGGGCTTCAGCTATGCGAGCACAACTAGGTGAAGATCAATTCCGGCGTGAGATGGATTGTGAATTCATTATCAATGACGAAACACTAATCGCACCAGCTAAATTGATAGATTTAGAGGGAATTGAGCCTACCCATCGCACAGCTCAAGTACGTTGGTATAAAAAGCCACAAGCAGGCAAGATGTATTGCGTGGGCCTTGATCCATCATTGGGCACAGGGGGTGATCCTTCTGCTATTCAAATTTTTGAAGCTAATACAACAGAGCAAATAGGCGAGTGGAAACACAATAGAACACCTATTCCTGAACAAGTACGCATACTTGCTGACATTATAAAATACATATACAGTTTCACTAAAGATGAACAGTCAATATACTACTCGGTTGAGAACAATACTATTGGAGAAGCAGCCCTTATCTCAATAGAACAGTTTGGAGAAGAAAATATTAAAGGCTATTTCTTGTCAGATCCCACTCGTGGAGCTGGTAGATATCGCAAAGGATTCAACACTAGCCCTAAAAACAAACTTACAGCATGTGCTAAGTTAAAAACGCTGATAGAAACAAATAAAATGAAGTTAAGAAGTCGTCCTTTAATTTCTGAACTTAAAACATTTGTGGCAAATGGGGTCAGTTATGAGGCAAAACAGGGTTCCACCGACGATTTAGTCATGGCTACCTTGTTGGTTACTCGTATGATGATACTGTTACAGACATACCATCCAGAAATGGATACTCAGATGCGTGACCACGGAGAGAATATTCTTCCTCCTCTTCCATTCATTGCTACGATGTATTAACATAAATAATATACTATGACTCAGCAAACTCCATCTAAAGTATTATACGATTTATTGGTTACTAGAAATTTTAATCCTACGGCTTTGCCTGGTGAAAAAGCAGGTGAAACGATTGATGGATCTTACAAATTTGACTACAAATCACAATCCGGTAAAGATTATGGCACAGCGGTTGCTATGATTAATGATGAAGGACTAACTCTTTATTTTGGGGATAATCTAGGCAAGGGCATGGATGCGTCAGATAAAGATGGTTGGTTTAACTTTCTGAGTCAGCTAAAGAATTTAGCAATGATCAATAGATTACCTGGATTTCATATTCAAGATATAAGTAAACTAAAATATACTATGCAAGGTCAAGCGGCAATCAAAGAAGGATTGTTTGAAAGTTGGGCAGGCACAAAAACTCGCTCATGGAATGGCATGGAAACAGAAGCACGTTTAATGATTAAACACAAGCGTGTTATTGGTGAAAATGACGCTCGTTACCGCTATATTGAAAGTTTGTTTGTTGAAACAGCAGAAGGTGAACGATACAAATTACCTTTTACAAAATTAGTAGCAGGCCGAGCAATGGTAGAACATGTGCGACAGGGTGGCAAACCATACGATATTCGTGGCAATCACATTGCTCAGATCGTAGAAGAAATGAATGTACTCAGTAGATTCAAACGTGCCAATCAAGGTAAAATTTTTGAAGGTGTGACTGCCGAATTAGTCGAAAGCGCAGGCACATATTACGAAAACTTACAACATAATTTAAAAAGTTTAAGCACACGGGGTGGATATGCCAGATACTTTGAGGCATGGGACCCAGCAGCAATTACAGACGAAGATGTCATTATTGAAGATCTACGTCATATGTTTATTGAACAAAATATTGACTCACGAGTTGAGCAAGCATTGCCTTTATTGGCAAAATTACAAAGGGAACAGGCAATGAAAGAAGCTAATATATTTGAA